>DAIPLL010000102.1:0-4817 GCA_036769265.1 Kapaibacterium sp. (SeqCode) | reverse complement strand
TTGGATAAAATTATGAAAAGTTTATGTTTAAAATTTTTGTTTCTACTAGTTTTTGGCTTCAAATTATTTGCAGCTGGATTAAGTTTCGAAGAAGTCGAAGAAGGACATAATTATATTTTCAGGTTGGCTAATGGTGATGTTATCTCAGTTTTAGTAATTGAGAAAACTATTTTAGATGATAAATTTGCTTTAAAAATTAGAACTTTAATTGGCAACACAACAATTTTTGAAGATGAAATAGCGGAAATACGTCTATTAAATGATTTCTACCGACATAATCACCGTGTATATTTGCTCCCAACTGCTATTCCAATAAAAAACAATCATTTTATTGGTAATTATGAGCTTGGTTTATTTTATGCAGGCGCTGGAATTGTGGACTTTGCCTCTTTTTATGCAGGGCGTAGCATTCTTCCTTTTGCATACCCTGATCAAGAAATTAGCGTAGCTAATTTAAAATTTTCTTATCCCGCATTCAAAATCGATGATTTTAATGCTAACATTTGGCTCGGTGGCGGGGCAAACATTGCTTTTATCAATTCTTACAATAAATTTTTTCACTATTATATTAACTCAACTTTTCAAGGTGAAAAATCCACACTTACTGCCTTATTGTTTTATAAAGCAGGGGAAAAAGATATTTACAATATCCGTTTTAAAAACGAGTTATACAATCTTTCCTACCCAAATGGTGCCTTTGGTGTTGCTTTTGGAGTTGATACTAAATTCTCTCACCGTAACGACTTGCATTTTATAGGTGAAATTTGGAATAGCGATGTCAATAATCCTTCCAACACACTCATTTTAATTGGGCTTAGGCTCGCAGGTACAAAATTTTCGTCAGATTTCGGGCTCGCATTTATTACCGAACCTTTAGCTTTCCCTTTTTTTAGTTTTGTTTGGACACCTTTCTAAATTTTGAAACTTTTTTACTAATTTAAACGTATTATTTTATCACTAATTTGTTTGTTTAATTTTTTAGAAGTGTTATGAGCACAAAATTCAAATCCCTTATTGCAATTGCTTTGTTTTTTGCACTTGCAACTTTTAATTATTCCTGCAAAAAAACAGAACAAAACGGGAGTACCGCAGAAATGGAAAAAAAACTTGCTGAATTTATCAACAAGTATGTAGAGAAAGCAAAACCTCTCGAGAAAGCACTTAACACTGCTTATTTTAATGCATCCATCAACAGCAATGACGAAAATTGGGCAAAAGTAGCTAAACTTGAAAAAGAATACAACAAAATTTACTTTAACAAAGTTGATTTTAAAACTTTAGAAGAAATAAAAAAATCTAATGCCATTAAAGATCCACTTTTGAAGCGACAACTCGATATTTTATACAATTCATATTTATCAAAACAAGCTGATACAAGCAAAATAAATCGCCTTACAGATATGGTTTCTCAAATCGAGGTCAAGTATTCTAACTTCCGTGCGAAAGTTGACAACAAAATGCTAACCGACAACGATGTCGAAGAAATTTTAAAAAAATCAACCAATAGTGATGAATTAAAAAAAGTATGGCTTGCTCATAAAGAAATCGGTCCACTTGTTGCAAATGATATTTTAGCTGTTGTTAAATTACGCAATGAAGTTGCTCGTGAATTGGGCTTTACAAATTACCACGAAATGAGCTTAAAGCTTTCCGAGCAAGATCCCAATGAAATTAGCCGTCTTTTTGATGAACTTGACCAGCTTACCCGTGATGAATACATTAAACTTAAAAACGAAATCGATACATATTTAGCCAATCGCTTAAAAATTAAGCCCGAAGAACTTATGCCTTGGCACTACCAAAATAGATTTTTCCAAGAAGCTCCACATATTTTTGAAGTTGATTTCGATAAATACTACAAAAATCAAGATATTGTGAAGCTAACAGAAAAGTATTATGCAAGCATTGGTTTGCCAATTGATGATATTGTTGCTCGTAGCGACCTTTATGAAAAACCTAACAAAAATCAACATGCTTATTGTATCAATATTGACCGTGAAAACGATATTCGTGTACTTTGTAACGTTCGTCCTAATGCGCGTTGGATGGAAACAATGCTTCATGAATATGGTCATGCACTTTACGAAAAACATTACTCTAAAGATTTGCCATATATTTTAAGAACACCTGCTCATATTTTCACAACTGAGGCGATTGCTATGCTTTTCGGTCGCAAAGGTGCAGAAGCTCAATGGATCCAAGATATGGTTGGTATTTCTGACGAAGAAAAATCCAAAATTTTCGACATTGCAAATAAAAGATTAAAAATGCAACAACTTGTTTTCAGCCGTTGGTCTCAGGTTATGTATCGCTTCGAAAAATCTATGTATGAAAATCCCGATCAGGATCTTAACAAACTTTGGTGGGATTTAGTTGAAAAATACCAAATGATTAAACGTCCAGAAAGCCGTAATTCACCTGATTGGGCAACTAAAATCCACATTGCAACAAGTCCATGTTATTATCACAACTATCACTTAGGGGAACTTTTTGCATCACAATTATATTTCACAATAGCAGAAAAAATCTTGAAAGATGATCCATTTAAAGTATTGAGCTTTACAGGGCATCCAGAAGTCGGCAAATACCTTATCGATAATGTATTTTCCGTTGGTGCAAAATACGAATGGAACGATATGATAGAAAAAGCTACTGGCGAAAAACTAACTCCAAAGTTCTACGCTAAGCAATTCGTTCATTAGAATTTTTACCATAATGAATAAAAAATGGCTGCCTTTTAGGCAGCCTTTTTAATTCTGATGATTGGTTGTTTAATTACTTCCTATTTTTTAGTTCTTGAACAGCATTCTTAGCTGCATTGGCTAATGGTTCAGCTGAAAGTTTATTACCAACTGCTCCTTGCATCCAAACCTCAGGTGTTAGCCTACCTTGCACAAGCATACGTTGCATTTCATCAGCTAAATTTTTACCTTTTATATAGTCTGCAATTTGGAACTCAATCAAGTGACCAAGCGGATAAGCCGATAAATACAATGGATAATCTATCATATGTGAATATATTGCAAGTATTGGCTGATCTTTTATACCAAAAACAGGCGCAAAATATGAATTCCAAACGTCTTTTGCAATTTCAATGACTTTATTTTTCAGTTGCTCTTCATTTGCATTTGGATTTTCATACAACCATTTCCAAACACGCATATCTACAATTGATACACCCATAATCTCATAAGTTGCCCAAGCAACATCAAGCACATCCAATAGTTCTTTTTCAGGATTTGTATTTTTAATCCCAAGTATTGGCAAATCACGTGATTGGAACGTAAACGCCCAAGCTTCTGTAAAAGCTGTGTTTGGTACACCGTTTAATATATAATAATCAACATCGTTTAGAGTGATTGTTTGCTCAACGTTGTGTCCGAGCTCGTGGATTGCAATATTATAACCTTTATAGTCCATTCCATTTTTGCCTATTCGTGTACGCAAGTGTGCTTTATCGCCTCGCATTTGTGCGCCCCAGGCATGCCCAGCGCCACGCGATGGATCAACTGTTATACGGGATGCAATCTCTTTTGCTTTTTCAGGCTTAAATCCAAGTTTCATCAATATATTTGGGATATCGGTTTCCAAAGCCTTAGGATTTGGATATTTTTTTCTCGTAATTTTTGTTAGTTCATCTTGATTTAATAAAGAGCGCGATTTAAAACCATCATACCATATATCAAATGGTTCAAGTGGTCGTCCAAGACGTTCTTTTATTAACTCTGCTATTTCTTTCAGTACTGGATTTGAGCAATATTCCACGAACATTTTCTCAACTTCTTCTTGAGGGATTTCCATCTCTTGCTCAAATTTTGCTTTTATATATGTAGGGAATAGGGGATTACACTCATCGATTGCTTTCTTTGCTTTAAAATTCGTCAATAAATGATAATAGCGTGTATTTGGCTCTGATTTAAGCTCTATTTCCTTGCCATCTTTGTAAACTTTGTTCGAATATGGGTTCCATTGATAAATCTTATTATTTATTACATCTTGCGGGATTGATTGATCAATTATACGAAGCATTACTTGATAAATCATTCTTTGTTTTTCAAGAGGGTTTTCTTTGCCGTATTGTGCTTTGATTTCATCACGTAAATTCCAATGACTTATTAGCTTCATATCCTCAGGGAAATATGTTTGCATCTTATCATCCACAAGGTAACCCGCCATTATATTATAATTATTGATATAATTATCTGCATTGGACATTGCCTCAGACGATTTAAGCAACAAATTTGCAGGTATATTTGCTGTAAAAAGATCTCCCATTCGAGCATAAGCCCATTGTTTACGTGACCAGTTTTTACCTAATTCATTTTTTTCTTGTAAAGTATAGTATGGAAAATTCAATGCAATATAATATGCAATTTTATTTTCAAAAAAGTCTGCATTTAAATGGGCAGATGGTTCGTAGCCAGCAATCATCAAATCGATTGGGGTCATTTCGCCTTCATCAATGTGCATTGGCTTTTTCAGATCAAGTGAAATTTTGTTAAAATACCCATAAAGTGTTTCTAAATGTCGTGAAAAACTATTAAAGACAGCATCTAATTCTTTTTCATCGTGGATGAAATTATCAATACAAAACTTCTCAAAATCGCTTTCTGTTCCATTCCAGAGCTTTGCAACCACATCAACACCACGCACAATACGGTCTTTTTGGGCTTCTCCATATCGATCGAGCAATTCTTTAATTACCTTATCAACTGTCGTTTTCGAAACTTCTTCTTTTCTAATTTCGACGCTTACGTTTTTACCGCAAGAGCTTATCATTATTGAAAATCCAAATATTAATAATAAAACAAAAACTA
>DAIPLL010000101.1:0-4857 GCA_036769265.1 Kapaibacterium sp. (SeqCode) | reverse complement strand
TGTGAAGAAAGCAAAGTATGTTCAGCTCGACCAATTTAAGGACTATTACTACAAAAATAAAGTTGATTTTAGAAAAGAAGTGGTTTTGCATTCTAACATTCCAAATATTAACAAATACTCAACTGGCGATACAACCATTCCGAAATTCACAATCACACTATTGAATTATGAACCGAACCAAATATCCTACAACATTAATTGCGAAGAAGATGGTATAGCAGTATTTTCCGAGATTTATTATCCAGATTGGAAAGGATATGTTGATGGGCAGCAGGTTGATATTATTCAAGCTAACAACTCTTTACGGGCAATCGAAATTTCCAAAGGAAGACATAAAATTGAAATGAAGTATGAGTCAAAAGAATTTGTTGTTGGACAATATTTAGCAATATTTGGAATCCTAATCAGTGTTTTATTAATAGTTTTTAGTAACAAAAGGGAAATATTATGAAAATTCTAATCCTATGTACTGGAAATTCTTGCAGAAGCCAAATGGCCGAGGGTATCTTAAGAAATATCGATTCAGATTTACAAGTGTACTCCGCTGGCACAAAACCTGCAAATATGGTAAATCCTTTGGCAATAACAGCAATGGATGAAATTGGCATAGACATAAGTTGGCATAAACCGGAACTTGTCGATACATATATCAATATGGATTTTGATTATGTTATTACTGTATGCGACAATGCAAAAGAAACCTGTCCGGTATTTATTGGCAATGTGAAGCATCGCTTACATATTGGTTTCGACGACCCCGCTGAAGCCACCGGTACAGAAGAAGAACAAATGGTAGTTTACCGACGAGTTCGAGATGAAATAAGGGGTGCATTGACAAATTTCTATCAAACAATTAGTGATGAATTCTAATTTGATATTCTAAAAACTCAAAACTAACTGAATTATTATAACTTATTATTTTTAAACGGTTAGACAAAATCCAACTTATTGGCTAATAACGAATGTTGAATCCTTTTTAATGGCAGGTTGAATTTTAAAATACTTCATCATAATGTCCCGAGCAATTGGTGCGGCAACAGTTGCTCCAAAACCAGCGTTTTCGACAATCACTGCAATTGCAATTTCAGGATTTTCCATTGGTGCAAAACACACAAACCATGAGTGATCTTTTCCGCCTCTTTGATTGTTTTGTGCAGTACCAGTTTTACCACAAACTTTAATACCAGGAACAATAGCATTAGTAGCAGTTCCGCCTCCTTCGTTCACCACTTTGTACATTCCACGTTGTATGACATCGAAAACCCAACTATCAACGGGTAACTTTGTTGATTTATGTGGAACTTTTTCGGGTTTCTTCATTGCAACATGCTCAATTTCTCGAACTAAAGTCGGTTGGTAAACAGTACCTTTATTGGCAATTGTTGCAGTGTAAACAGCCATTTGCATTGGTGTAACACTGATTTCACCCTGTCCAATTCCATAAAGAGGCAAAAAACTATTAAATGAGAAATTTTCCCGCTTAAATTTATTTTCAAGAAATTGTTTATCGGGCAATGTTCCAAATTTTTCGGAAGGTAAGTCCACACCTGTTGGCATACCAAATCCAAAAAGATATCCCCATTTGGAAAATAAATCAATACCAAGTTTGGTGGCTAGTTGTGCAAAAAATGGATTGCAACTAACTTGCAATGCGGTGTAAATATTTATGTTTCCATGTGCCCCATGGCATTTTATGGATCGATCACCATAATGATAAATTCCTGCACAGGGCAGAGTGGATGATTGCGACATTATCCCTTCTTGCAATCCAGCAGCTCCAATGAGCATCTTCCAGGTAGAACCAGGTGGATAAATGCCCTGAGTAACACGATTCATCATTGGATGACTTTCATCCCGAAACAGATAATCCACTTGTTCCTGGGTCAACTTTCCACTAAAAATATCTGGATCGAAGTCAGGTTTACTTACCAAAAATCGTATTTCGCCATTTCTTGGATCCAATCCTACAATTGCTCCACGACGATTGCCCAATATTCTCTCTGCATAAAGCTGTAAATCAAAATCAATTGTTAAATATAAATTTGCTCCACCGATGGGTTCTTGGTTTTCGAATTCTTCACTAATTTTATCTACTCTTTTACCTTCACGGTTGAATGCAACAATTTCGTAACCCTCGACCCCTCTCAAAATTTCATCATAGTATTTTTCCAATCCATCTTGTCCGACCTTGTCGCCTTTAACCAGGTAAGGCCGTTGCTTTAGTTGGGCATCCGAAGCAACTCGCGTATAACCTAAAATATGAGGCATTCGAACCGAATCTGAATATAACCTTTTGCTAACTACCTCAATTGTTACACCTTTCAAAAATTGCTGAAACTCTCTGATTAATGATATTGTAGGAAAATCTAAGTCCCGTTGTATTGTAAATGGAGTATATTTCTCAAATTTATTTTTCAACCTCATTGCTTGATTCAAAAGTGAAGTATCAATTTCTGTCAATCTTTCTAATAAATTTAATGAAGTACTGTCGAATGAAGCAGGAATAATATTCAAATTAAATGATGCTTGATTATGCACTAAAAGCTTGTTATTACAATCATATATGTGGCCTCTTGGTGGAATTGTTCTTATTTTCTTTATTGCTTGTGCTTCACTATAAACTTTAAATTTCTCGCCTGATAGCACTTGCAATTCAAACAATCTACCAGCAAATATTAATAGTATAACAAAAACAATAATTTTCATTACTTTTGCCCTTTCGATTGGAGCATTGAAAACATGAGATTGAGCTTTTATTTGTTGATTTTTTTCATCCATTTTGCAAAACTAATTTGTTATTACGAACACTTTGAACTTGTTGGTACGTTATTTCTACAAGTGCAAAAGAAACTGCAAATAAAAATGTACCATCGCGATATAAAAATTGTGAACTTGTAAAACCACTAATAATCATAACAATTAGTCCAGTCATTGCTGCAATCGATACAAATTTATAAAACAAATCATCAATTAAATATATATTTTTCAATGATTTAATAAAGAAATAGAAAACACAGAAAATAAATATCAAACCCATAGGTATTCCTACCCGATAAAAAAGAAAAAGATACCCATTGTGGATTGTTGTTGTTGTTGCTGTTTCTTGCTCCAATACATCATAGAAACGGAACTGCTTGAAAAAACCATTTCCTTGAAGAGGATACTCTTTTATTTTGCCAATAACAGTCTCGTATTCATTCAAACGAGCAATTAATGACAAATCTTTTGCACCTTTTGATGTAGATAAAAACCGTTTCTCAATTACTTGAATAGCAACATCAGATCTTTCCTTAAAAAACAACTGCGAAACTACAAAAATACTACCAATCACAATTAAACCACTTATTAATAGTCTCACTTTGTGCTTAAATGGGAGAACTAATAAATAGATACCAAAAATTAACAATGTGATTATCCAAAAAGTTCTCGAAAACGTAGTTATTAAAGCAATCGAAGATGATATTATTAGTATAACTAACCATATTCTTGTTAAAAACTTTTGTTTAATTAACAGAAATAGGCTACCTGACAGGATGATAAATGAGAATAAAGTCTGATTAATTCTGATTTTGGTACTTGATAACAATTGATATGCATATTGCAAACCCGAGGATATACCTTTGTAATAGTCATACAACTGCCCAAGCGAGTTGAGAAAAATTGCAATTGAGAAAATTATGCTGAAGAAAATTAAATATTTTTTTTCACTAAAATTTTCTCTTATCGGAAAATAGAATAAGACGAAAGATATTAGAACGAATTCTCTGATTGAATCGATGAGGTGAACCCCGTTTAGATAGGAATTGAAAGCTAGTAAAAATCCAAACATAAAGAAGATTATTAAGAAAAAATCTGCAATATTGCGAAAAATATTTTTCTTCGATATTAGCAAATACCAAAATATCCAAAAATACAGTGAGCCAAAATAAAACCCCGCGAATAATAAATCTAAGATCTCAACCCCCTCGCCACCGGAACGTAAATATATTGGAGAGGTAAGTAATACTGTATAAATCCAGATTCTTTGCAATTTGTTACTTTTCTGAGGCATCGGATGGCTTATCTAATCTAATTTTAATTTCTTTAATGTAGTTTATCAAAAATATTATAATAAGTGCTAAAACCAAACTTCCAACAGCAGAACCAGCAATAATATATGCACGCTTTGGTTTATCCTTCTTGTCTGGTGGAATAGCTTTATCAACAACTATTAAACTTTGGATACTTTTCACCTCGTCACTTCGGATTTTTTCGAGCATCGAAACCAAAAATGCTTTTACTTTGGAATATGTTTCGAAATCAGTATATAACCTCATATACTCAACTGCCACAGCAGAAGCATCATTTAAAGCAAAGTTTCCTGCAAATCCGGGTTGGGTTTTTAAATTTGTAAGTTTATGATTCAGTTCATCGCTCATTGTTTTAAAAGATCTTGCTAACGGGTCATTTTCTCCGTAATTTGACTTATAATAATTGTAAATTATATCATATTTTACTTGTTCGGATTTTAGTTCCGAAAGGGATTTAGCAATCGCCTGAGCTTGGTCTTCTGGAGAAAAAAGTAGGGTTTTTTGGGTAAATTTGTTAAGGGCTTTTCCAATTTCGGTTAAATTACTGTCGATTGAATTAATTCTTAATTCAAAGTATTCTTTAGATAATTTATTATCTTGGCGAAAAATATTGATAAAGTGTGAATTTGCTATTTCTACAATATCGTTGGCAATATCTGCGGCCCTTTGGCTATCTGTATCACATACAGTAATTGTGTAATTACCTTCTTTTTCATAGGCAACTTCTAAATTACTGAGAAACTCTTTTCGTAAATCTACCATTTCATTTTTTGGAATATCATATACT
>DAIPLL010000100.1:0-4906 GCA_036769265.1 Kapaibacterium sp. (SeqCode) | reverse complement strand
AAAATAATTGCTAATAATAGAAAAGCTCGCCACGATTTCTTGGTTCTGCAAACTATTGAATGCGGTATTGTTCTCAAAGGCACTGAAGTCAAATCCTTGCGGCGAGGGCAATGCAGTTTGCAGGAGTCTTATGCAACTTTTCGTGGCGAAGACCTTTACCTTGTCAATTTCCATATTGCACCATACGAGCACGGCAACCGCGAAAATCACGAACCAAAACGCGATCGAAAGCTGCTTGTTCACAAGCGTGAAGCATTTAAATTAAAATCTGCTGTCCAAGAAAAAGGTGTAACCCTAATACCGCTTTCTATTTATTTTTCGGGGCATCTGGTAAAAGTCGAACTTGGGCTTTGCCGTGCCAAAAAGAAATACGATAAACGCGAAACCACCAAAAAACGCGAAACTGAACGCGAAATCCAACGCAAATACAATGTTTAAAGTTGTTCGATCTCCTCTTGCAACATCTGCTTTTGATAAGTTTGCTCATAGTAACCACCAAGCTCCATAAGTTCTTGGTGAGTGCCTATTTCAGAAATTTCACCGTTTTGAAATACAATTATGAAGTCGCAATCTTTTATTGTATTTAGCCTGTGCGAAGTAATTAATGTCGTTTGGTTTTTCAACACCTGATGTAGATTACTAATGATTTCCCGCTCTTTAGAAATATCCACAGCCGAAAGCGCATCATCGAGCATCAATATTTTTGCTTGCTTTAGCAAAGCACGTGCGATTGCAACACGCTGCTTCTGCCCGCCTGATAAAGTTATGCCACGTTCACCAACTATTGTATCGAAATTGTCCGGGAATTCCATTATTTCATCATAAATACCAGCTAATTTTGCTGCTTGGATTATTTCCTCTTCTGTTGCATTTTGCCGCCCAAAGCTGATGTTTTCTCTGATTGTAGTGGAAAATAAAAAAGTATCCTGTGGGACATAGCTTATACCTTCTCGTAATTTGCTTAAACTGTACTCTCTTAGCTCTATTCCATCTATAAATATTTCCCCTGAATATGTTTTGTAGCTACCAATCAACAAATTCATTAGCGTCGATTTGCCCGAACCAACCGCACCTACTATTCCAACAACACTACGAGCTGGAATATTTATTGAAATGTTTTTCAAAACCTTGTTTTCATCGCTATTATATGAAAATGATAAATCTTTAATCAAAATATTACCTTTTTTAATCTCGTGAGGCGAGTTATGATTATCCATATAATCATTGTGAAAGGATTTGAATAAATTTTCTAACCGTACAACCGATGCACTTGCTCGCTGTATCAAGTTTGTAATAAAGCCAATTGCTGCCACGGGCCAGATTAGCATCGTCAGATAAATAAGAAACTGTGTCAGTTCGCCTATGCTTATTTTTTTGTTTATCACTTCATAACCACCGTAAGAAATCACAATTACAAACGAAAGCCCAACCAAAACAATCATCACTGGCATAAAAAGCGATTGCAACCGTGCAAGATGTAGATTTTTCTTGTAATATTCCTTAGATAATTTCAAAAAATATTTCTCTTCTTGCTCTTCTGCATTGTAAGCTTTGATAATTCTTATTCCTGAAATAAATTCCTGCGATTGACGTGTTAGTTCGGCATAGTTCTTTTGCACTTCGAGCGATGCTCGATGCACTCGCTTGCCCAGCATATATGTGGCATAAGTTATAAATGGAAGCGGTAAAAATGAAATCAATGTTATTTCTAAATTTATCGAAATCATAAAATACAAAACAAAAATGAATGTCGTAATTGTATTTGCCCCATACATAATGGCAGGTCCTAAAAATTCTCTTGCCGATGGGATATCGTTAGTTGCGTATGCAATTATATTCCCAGTGTTGTTCTTTTGGAAGAATTCAATCGGCTGATAGATCAAAATGTTCATTAAATCTCGTCTTAAATCGTATTCTATAAGTCGTGATGCGTAGATAATTGTCTGACGTGTTAGAAAAAGGAAAAATCCACTTACCAAAGTAAGCAAAATTAATAGTAATAATTGCTTGTTAACAAAAGCTTGCGAAAATGCACCGCTTTTTATTGTATCAATAACTGCTCCGACAATTTTTGGTATATAAGCTGAGGCAAAATTTGATATAGTTACAAATATTATACCTAAAATCATCCTGCTCTTATATTTCAAAATATAGGGCAGAAGCCATCTTAAATTTTTCATTAGCTTTCGATTTTAATTATTTTAAATTAAATTGCTTTTTTAGACGTTTAACTTGAATAATTAATAATTTTCAATAAAAAATATGGAAAATTATCTCTACAAAGTGCCTGAACGCAAATATTGCATTTTTTGCGAAACTTTTTTCTTTGAATTCAATGCTTGGAATGGCAACGAGGGAACTGAATTTGTTCGAAAATTTGATTTAATCGGAACCGATGCTCGTTATTTCCAATGCCCTGTTTGCGGTAGCACCGATCGCGAACGCCACCTTTATCTTTTTCTCCGCGAAACTGGTGAATTAGAAAAATTCCAGAATAAAACAATTTTGCTTATCGCACCAGAGATTAATTTGCTTAAAAAGATTTATAAACCTAATATTCAATTTATCTGCGGCGATCTTCACCCAGAAAAATATTTTAATTACAATATAAATCCATTTTACAAAATTGATCTCACAAAAATTCCCTTCGATAACGATACTTTTGATTATGTTATTGCCAATCACGTTTTAGAGCACATCAAAGACTATACAAAAGCAATAGCTGAAGTCAACCGTGTGCTAAAAAATAATGGCACAGCTATCCTTCAAACACCTTTTTCACCACTCATATACGAAAATTTTGAAGATGTCTTAATTGATAATGACCAACTTAGAATTAAGTTTTACGGGCAAGAAGACCACCAAAGAATTTTCGGGCTTCGGCTGTTTGATGATATTGAGCAAGCTGGTTTCAAATTGGAGACTTTTAACCATTACGAAGTGCTGGCAGATTACGAGCCATCCATATATGGCTTGAATTTCAAGGAAAATTTAATTTTGGCAAGAAAATAGATTTATTTTTTTTCGAAATTAACCTTAAATTTTGTTATGGGAATGAATAAAATAACACCAGGTAGATATTTTGATGATTTCGCAATTGGAGAAATTATTTATCATCCGCTATCGAAAACAATCTTCGAAAGCGATAATAATCTTTTTTCGCTTATTACAATGAACTTTAATCCTTTGCATACAAATATCGATTATGCACGGCGCAGCCAGCACGGCAAAATTTTAGTCGTCGGCACTCTCGTATTCAGTTTAGCTGTTGGGCTAACTGTCCCTGAAATTAGTGGCAAAGCTATTGCCAATCTTGGCTATGAAAATATTAATCATTTAAATCCTGTCTTCATAAACGATACAATTTACGCAAGAAGCAAGATTTTAGATCTCATCCCATCACAATCCAAGAACGATCGCGGAATAGTTTACGTGGAGACCTATGCTTATAATCAAAACAATATAGATGTCCTAAGCTTTCGACGGAAAGTTTTAGTCAAAAGGAGAATAGTAGATGAATAATCGCTTTCCGCACTTGATGCGCAGTCTGATGTTTGTCCCAGGGCACAACGAGCGATTGCTCGAAAGCGCCGCTCGCTCGGATGCAGATGTGCTTCTGCTTGATATTGAAGATTCTGTTCAGCCAGAAGCAAATAAGCAAATTGCACGCGACACTATCAAAAAGTTTGTCAGTGAGGGCAAATTTCGCAATCATTTCGTATTCCCACGCGTAAACGACCGCGAAAGCGGGCATCTTTTGCAGGATGTCTATCAACTTACAATTGAAGGCATCAGCGGATTTATGTATCCAAAGTCCAAACTTGGTGAGGACATCTATTTCTTCGATAAATTGCTCGAAACAATCGAATACGAAAAGCACTTGCCAATCGGAACATTTAAAATTATTGCCTTAGTAGAGACTGCTGCTGCTGTGCTAAATGCTCAGGATCTGTGCAAAGCCTCCAATCGCGTGGTTGCTCTTGCTTATGGCTGCGAGGATTTCATTACAGATTTAGAAGGAATTCACGATGCCGAAAGCAAAAGCTTGTTTGTACCACGCGCAACAATTGCAATGGCGGCACGTGCAAATGGCGTCATCCCAATTGATACTGTCCACATAAAAGTGCACGATTTGGAAGATCTGGAACGCAACCTAAAAATCGCAAAAAATTTAGGTTTCGAAGGTATGCTCGTGCTAAATCCAAAAGAAATCCCGCTTGTGCATAAATATTTTTCTCCCTCCGACGAAGATGTCCGCTGGGCTCAGGAAATGCTCTCACTTGCCGAGCAAGCTCACTCCGAAGGTAAGGGCGTTGCAGTTAAAGATGGCAAATTCATCGGTCCACCGATGATACTTACTGCTCGGAAAATTCTCAAAAAAATGGAACTAATCAATAAAAAGCAAAAAATATGAAAATTGCTATAATGCAGCCATATTTTTTACCTTACATTGGTTATTTCCAACTCATTAATGCTGTCGATAAATTTGTATTCCTCGATAATGTAAACTTCATCAAAAAAGGTTGGATTAATAGAAATCGATTACGTATTCAAGAAAAGGAATGGCTTTTTAGTGTCCCGTGCAAAGATTTAAGCCAGAATAAAAAAATTTGCGAAATCGAAGTTAATTGGAATACTAATTTTACTGAAAAATTTCTGAAACCTTCGATATTATCGGCTCCATCTCGGTCATTGACAAAGCCGACGCACTCATATTCTGAAAAGCCACGTCTGACTGCATCCACCATCGCGTGAGCAATAACGGAGCCATTGCCCAAGCCACCCATTATTAATACTTTTTTTGGCATATTAAATCAGTTCATATTGTTCAAGATAATTCATAATTTCATCTGGTGAATTATACATTGCTAAATCAATTATAGAAAAAAAAAGAAATATAATGATT
>DAIPLL010000099.1:0-5088 GCA_036769265.1 Kapaibacterium sp. (SeqCode) | reverse complement strand
TGCTCTATTTCTTGTTTCTCCTGCTTTTGTGTCAACTTTTTCTAAGACGGGGCATTGTGAAAAACATAAGGGCTGTCAGCTTGGGACAGCCCTAATTTTCAATACAGTCAAGAGAAATATTATTTCAATTTCATACCTGCATCAAGTAATTCATTCACTTTGCTCATAGAATCAGCTTCTGCATAAAAACGTATAAGTGGTTCAGTTCCTGATGCTCTAATTAACAACCAACCACCATCAATAATAAACTTAAAACCGTCCATTGTGTTTATACTTTCTACTTTAAAAGGACCAATTTTATCAGGCATCTTTTGAGCAGCAGAGAGTATTGATTTCTTTCTTTCGGGTGTTACTTTTATATCACGTCTATGGTATTTATGTGGACCTAATTCTTCTTCAAGCTCTTGACATAATTCTTTAAGTGTTTTACCACGCACAGCCATAACTTCTAAAATAAGCATAGCATTGAACAAGCCATCGCGTTCAGGAATGTGCAAAATTGTCCCCAGACCGCCTGATTCTTCGCCACCGATTAGTACCTTTGTCTCGTTCATAATTTTGGCTGTGTGTTTAAAGCCAACAGGTGTTTCAATAAGTTGAATATTTTTGGCTTTGCAATATTTATCTACCATAGAAGTTAGCGAGACTGTTTTTACGACCGTGCCGCGTTTTTTCTTGTGCTCGTAGAGATATTTTAGCAATATCATAAAGACACGGTGGGAATCAACAAAATTTCCATCATTATCAATAAGTCCAACGCGATCAGCATCTCCGTCGGTGGCAATTCCGATGTCATATTTTCCAGTTTTAACTTTTTCAGCTAAGATTTGTAAATTTTCGGCGATAGGTTCAGGATGGTGTAGATCGCCGAATGATGGATTAAATTCGTTATGAATTACCTCGGCATTTGGCAAAAGCAAGTGAATTGTGTCAATTCCAGCGCCGTACATTGGATCATAGAGTATTTTGAAATTTGCATCATTTATAGCCTGCACATCGACTTTCTTTTTAATCTGGCGGATGTAAGATTCTTTAGCATTGAAAAGACGAATCTTTTTTTGTTCGATAAAATCATCTAAGGGTTTTAAGTCAAATTGAGGAGGTTTATTTATTATTTTTTTTAGTTCTTCTTCGACTGCTGCAATTTGCTCAGGTGTAGCTGGACCACCGAAATTACCTTTAAGCTTATATCCATTGTATTTTGGTGGATTATGCGATGCAGTTATAACAACGCCAATCTGAGCGCCCTTTTGTTTTGTGTGAAACGATACCTGTGGTGTGGATGAGAAGTTATCTGTCAGATGAACCGTTATCCCTTGGCTTGCAAGTATTACGGCTGTCTCTTCAGCGAAATCACGAGATAAAAAACGTGTATCGTATCCAACCACAGCGCTTGGATATTCGATGTTGCTGAAGTTGTTTTTTATATATTTTGCAGTAGCGTAAGCAACAAGGCGTACATTATCAAAAGTAAAATCTCGTGCTATTACGCCACGCCAACCATCAGTACCAAAAACTATTGTCATAGTGCTTTTAAAATAAGTTAAACAATACTATAAAGAATAGCTATAAACACTTCTGCCAGCATAAATAGCGTCATCGCCAAGCATATCTTCAATACGTAGCAATTGATTATATTTTGCAACTCTATCTGTTCTACTTGGTGCACCAGTTTTGATCTGACCAGCGTTTGTAGCAACAGCGATATCTGCGATGGTTGTGTCTTCGGTTTCACCAGAACGATGAGAAATAACATTGTTATATCCGAATCGCTTAGCAAGGGAAATAGCTTCTAAGGTCTCTGAAAGCGTACCGATTTGATTAACTTTAATTAATACCGAATTCGCAATATTTTCTTTTATACCTTCTGCTATGATTTTTGGGTTTGTTACAAAAATGTCATCGCCAACAAGCTGTACTCTGCGTCCAAGTGCTTCTGTTAGCTTTTTCCATCCGTCCCAATCGTGTTCTCCAAGACCGTCTTCAATGGAGATAATAGGATATTTATTACATAAATTTACATACCATTCAATAATTTCCTCAGATGTTTTATATTCACCAGTAGATTTGAACATTTTGTATTTGCCGTTTTCCCACATTTCGCTTGCAGCGGTGTCGATAGCGAGAAGAACGTCGTCGTTTGGGCGATATCCGGCTTTTTCGATCGCTTCTAATATGACATCAAAAGCTTCTTCGTTTGATTTAAGAGATGGAGCAAAACCACCTTCATCACCAACCGATGTGTTATATCCTTTTGATTTAAGTACAGATTTCAAGTTATGAAAAACCTCAACTCCAATACGCAAAGCTTCTTTAAAAGTGTCTGCACCAACAGGCACGATCATAAACTCTTGAATATCAACAGTATTATCGGCATGCTTACCACCGTTGAGAATGTTCATCATCGGAGTGGGAAGCAATTCGGCATTAATTCCACCGATATATTTGTAAAGAGGTAAACCGTGATATTCTGCTGCCGCTTTAGCAACTGCAAGAGATGCCGCCAACATTGCATTAGCACCTAAGTTTGTTTTATTTTCGGTGCCGTCAAGTTCAATAAGAATATTATCGACTTGTTTTTGCTCAGTTGCATCGATACCCTCGAGAGCGTCAGCAATTGCATTATTTAAATTTTCAACTGCTTTTGTAACGCCTTTACCAAGATAACGGCTTTTGTCGCCGTCGCGTAATTCGCATGCTTCTTTCTCGCCCGTGCTTGCTCCGCTTGGGACTATTGCATGTCCATAAGAGCCATCTGCAAGTATTACCTCGCATTCAACTGTTGGATTGCCACGTGAATCTAATACTTCACGTCCATAAACATCAACAATGTAAGAACTCATTTTTCAACCTTTTATTAATTTAAAAATTCATCAATTTCTTTTGCTAATTTAAAATCATTCTGTGTGATACCATTTTGTGCATGTGTTGTGAGCGTTATTCGAACTTTATTCCACCCGTAAAGTAAAATGTCTGGATGATGATCGTGCTTTTCAGCCAAAATAGCAATAGAGTTAATAATTCCAACCGCAGCAATAAAATTTGCTGCAACAATTTCACGCACAATAGTGTTTTCTTGTTTAATCCATAGAGGATTCTCTTCTAAAAAATCCTCTAACTCTTTTTCAGTGGCTAATGTGGGAATTTTCATTATATGTGATTTTTAATTCTTTCTACAAAATGTTGTTTAGGCACAGCACCAAGTATGCGGTCAACTACTTCACCGTTCATTACTATGACAACAGTTGGGATAGAGCGAAATCAATACATCATTGCAACAAATTGATTATTTTCGACATCAAATTTGCAAACTTTGAGTTTACCCTCGTATTCAATAGCTAATTCTTCGATAATTGGTGCTATCATTCTGCAAGGACCGCACCAAGTAGCCCAAAAGTCGATAAGTACAGGAACATTTGATTTTAAAACAACTTCATCGAAAGTATCATCTGTTAAATGAATAGGTTGTGCCATAAATTACTCCAATTATGAATTAAAAAAGATTATTGTTTTTTTGACGATTATGCAAAAGTCAAATTTTAAATTTATGAAGTAAAAACGTGAAAAAATTAGATTTTTAAAAAATAAAATTAGTAAAATATTTTTAGTAATTTTTTGTCAATAAATAGATTATTGCGTAATTTTGCACAACGCTGTTGTGCTTTTCCCAAAGCAAAATTGAAATAAAGTAGTTAACAACAATAAAGGTATTCTTTATGAACCAAGGTTATATTGTTCAAGTTATCGGTCCCGTTGTGGATGTCGAATTCTCAAATGGTGAGCTCCCAGCAGTATTAAATGCATTAGAAATAATAATGAAAAACCCAGAAGATGGCACAGAAAAAAAATTAGTGTGTGAAGTACAACAGCATTTAGGCGAAGATAGAGTGCGATCTGTAGCAATGGACTCCACAGATGGTCTCGTTCGTGGTATGCCAGTGATCGACACAGGCGGTCCAATTACAACACCTGTTGGACCCGAGGTTTTGGGGCGATTGGTTAATATCATCGGGGAACCAATCGATGGCAAAGGCGAAATAAAAGCTAAAGAGCGTCATCCAATTCATAAAGCTCCACCGAAATTTACAGATCTTTCAACTAAGAAAGAAATGTTCGAAACAGGCATAAAAGTTATAGATTTAATTCAACCGTTTACTAAGGGCGGCAAAGTAGGCCTATTTGGCGGTGCAGGTGTTGGTAAAACGGTTATTATTCAAGAACTTATTCATAACATTGCAAAACAGCACGGTGGTTATTCTTGCTTTGCAGGAGTAGGTGAAAGAACTCGCGAAGGTAACGACCTTTATTTGGAAATGACCGAATCCGGTGTGATTGATAAAACTGCCCTGATTTTTGGTCAAATGAACGAACCACCTGGCGCTCGTTCACGTGTTGCACTTACTGCTCTTACAATTGCTGAATACTTTCGCGATGTTGAAGGACGCGATGTGTTGCTCTTTATTGACAATATTTTCCGTTTTATTCAGGCTGGCTCTGAGGTATCAGCTTTGCTTGGTAGAATGCCATCAGCTGTGGGTTACCAACCTACGCTTGCAACCGAACTCGGTGCTTTGGAGGAGCGAATAGCTTCGACCGATCGCGGTTCGATTACTTCTGTGCAAGCTGTTTACGTGCCTGCTGACGACTTGACTGATCCTGCTCCTGCAAACACATTTACACATCTTGACGCAAAAACAGTGCTATCGCGTCAGATTGCGGAGCTCGGTATTTATCCTGCTGTCGATCCTCTCGATTCAAGCTCGCGTATTATGGATCCGCTAATTATTGGCGATGAACACTACAATGTTGCTCGTGCTTGCGTGAATGTTTTGCAAACATATAAAAACTTACAAGATATTATAAATATCCTCGGTATGGAAGAGCTTTCCGACGAAGATAAGCTTACAGTTTATCGTGCTCGCAAGATCCAAAAATTCTTCTCGCAGCCGTTCCATGTTGCTGAACAATTTACTGGATATAAGGGGCGCTATGTAACAATTAATGATACTGTTGCAAGCTTCATCGCAATTCTCGATGGTGAATGCGGCGAAATTCCAGAAGCGCTTTAGAGGATTGCTGGCACTATCG
>DAIPLL010000098.1:0-5181 GCA_036769265.1 Kapaibacterium sp. (SeqCode) | reverse complement strand
TATATTGGAAAATGAAAATACTTGTAAAGCGATTGAATAACGAATTTGAAGATTTGCCATTACCACAATATCAAACTTCCGGTTCAGCTGGGATGGATATCTATGCTGCGGTAAATGATCCCGTTGTAATCAATCCAAAAGAAATTGTGCTCGTTCCAACTTCGCTTGCAATAGCATTGCCTGACGGATATGAGGCACAAGTACGTTCTCGTAGTGGGCTGGCTTCAAAATATGGCGTTTTTGCTCTTAATGCACCAGGAACAATTGACAGTGATTATCGTGGTGAAATAAAAGTAATACTAGCAAATTTTGGCAACGAGCCTTTCATAATTAACCGTGGTGATAGAATCGCCCAACTTGTAGTTGCTCGTTATGAAAAAGCAGTTTTCGAAATTGTTGATGAATTGCCAGATACTTATCGCAATGACGGGGGTTTTGGTAGTACTGGAATTTAGTTATTGTTTTTAATTACTGACAACTTTTTCTTAAATTACAAAAGCTGTTTAATAAAAAACGGAATCAAAATGAAAAATGTCATTATTTTATTGTTGTTTATTTTTTTCTCGTATTATTATTCATTTTGTCAATACTGGGAAAAAGTTGCCGGGCTCAATCCATATGTCAACAAAATTTTTTCACCTATTAATGAACCGAACCGAATTATCGTTGCATCTAACGGTTTCGCGACCGATATATTGCAAAAAAACATAGAATTCCCGTTTTTAGGCAACGGTTATGCGGAAAGTTTAGATTCTGGGAGGACATTCACATCGTTTTTTCTGAATCAACGCTCTGTGTATGATATCTATCAATCGAAAACTAATCCCAATCTATGGTTTGCAGCAATAAGGAATTTTAATCGTGGTGGTATTGTACGTTCAACTGATAATGGCAATTCTTGGGGAGAAGATATTGCTTGCGAAAGTTCTAATCAAATCTATAGAATTACCTCAACTATCAACGAAGGTAAAGAATTTTACGTTGCAGCTGCGATCAATACAAGCGAAGGTTTCATATATTCCGATAATGATTTCCTTACGTGCAATTCCTCTTCGTTAAGTGTTGAAACACGCTCAATTGCTTTTTCTAAAATACATCCAAATTTGCTTTTCATCACAGGCGATCCTTCATCGCAGGGTAGAGTTCTGCGTTCTTACGATAATGGTCACACTTGGTATCGCGAAAGTTCTGGTCTTCAAGGGCTTCGTGTCCTCTCAATCCTCCCATCATCAGCTAATCCATCAATTGTGCTTTGTGGAGTTGACTCACTAACACTCGATGGCTCAAGCATTGGAAAGGGTATATACATTAGTTTAGATACTGGCAAAACATGGCAATACTTAACTGGTGGCGGTTATCAAATATTTGAGTTTGCAGAGCATCCACGTTATCCGCATTTAGTTGCGGCAGCTGCTGGGATGGGTGGTGTGCTCGTATCATCAATTTATGGGCATTATTTCGAAGCATTCAACAGTGGTTTGCCACAAGGAAAATCAGTTCGTACTGTTATGATCCCTGACTGGGATACAACCGAGGCTGGATTTGTAATTTTTGCCGGTGTACACGGCGATGGTCTTTACAAATCGACTTACCTCAAAACATCGGTCGAAAATTATAATTCCCTTGATTTTAGCTCCATTTCTGTTTCACCTCAACCAGCTAACGAAAAAGTAAACATACAATTTAATATACCATTTAGCACAAGTTGTGATATATCTATTTACAATGCTTATGGCATTGAAGTTTATTCTTTGAAAAATTTGCCTATAAATAATGGCGAAAATTTATTTACTTGGAATTCAAGTAGCTTCGCAGCTGGTTTGTACTTTGTTCAAATAAGATCCGGTAGTTCTTCTGTTATTAAAAAGTTTATAATTAACCGATAATGTTTATTTATTCAAATAATCGTGTCCCATTTTTCTCGATTATACTTGCAACTTATAATCGTGCTTATGTTTTAGAGCGCGCTCTAAATTCAGTACTAAATCAAAAAGAAAAAGATTGGGAACTGCTGATAATTGATGACGGTTCTCAAGACGATACTTACAAAGTTTGTTCAAAATACTTTGGTGATAGTCGAATTCGCTATTTTTTTCATACAAATCGTGGTCCTGCACTCTCTCGAAATGTTGGTATATTATCCTCCGCTGGTGTTTATTTAACATTTTTAGATTCTGATGACGAATATAAGGATAATCATCTATATTTTCGCAAGCAAATATTAATGCAAAATCCAGATGTTGATTTGCTATATGGAGCTGTTGAAATTATCGGGAATCCGTACGTCCCTGATTTTTTTGATCGAACTAAGCTTATTCATATTGATAATTGCTATGTTGGCGGTACTTTCTTTATCAAAAAAGAAGTTGCATTAAAACTCAATGGGTTCCGCAATATACCTTATGGTGATGACTTTGACTTTGCTACTCGTGCAACTTCTGAAGGTTTTACCGTTGCGTCGGTTGAATATAAAACATATATTTATCATCGGGACTTGGCAGATTCAATATGTAATAATTTCCTAAATATCACAGAAGTTAAATGAAAAGACTTATACTATCAAGTTTGTTGTTATGTTTGCTAACAACTTTTGTTAATGCCCAACTTTCCAATATAAAAGATGGCAATGATGCTTTTTACTTCGATGCAATTGTTTTCAAAGGTGATTCTGCAGATTTTGCACGCATTGATTGCTATTTGCTTGTACCATATCAATCATTAACATTTGTAAAATATGATGAAAGTTATTTAGCTAAATTTTCAGCAAATTTAGTTGTTTTCGACTCGCTTGGTAATATTATTAGTTCTGCAAAATTCGATAAAAATTTCGTTGAAAATGATTTCAGTGTTACACAAGGTGCAACTGCAAAATTTGATGTTACACAAAAGGTATTTTTCATCCCTCCAGGTTCCTATAAAGTCAAAGCTACTTTACTCGACGAGAACTCAAAGAATGAATACTCGCAGTCAAGGGCAATTAACGTTATAGATTTCAATAAATACGAAAATGTTTTAAGTGGCTTGCTCCTTGTCAGTTCCATCGAAGAAAACCAAGGCAGATGGCGAATTACACCACATATATCGGATAACATTGGGAATTTGAAAGACGGTTTCTTTGTATTTTTTGAATTTTATGCTAATGAAACAAAAAAAGTTGATTTTATTTATCAGATTTTCGAGAAAGATGAACTTATCGAACAAGGAAAACGTATCGCAAAAGACATTAAAATTGGCACAAATCGTATTTTTTTACGAGTTCAAAAGCCAGCTAAATTTACACGAAATAACTACATTCTAAGAGTACTTGCGCTAAAACCTGATGCAAGTGATGATTACGAGTTGGAGGATATTCTTGCGGTTGCTCAAAGAACAATAAAGGCTACAACACGAATAAGCGGCTTCGTACTTAATGATTTGAACAAAGCTATTCGGCAGTTGCGTTATGTTGCTAATCAAAAAGAACTTGAGTTTATTCAAACAGCCCAAACAGATGATGAAAAAATGCGTCGTTTCGAGGAATTTTGGAAACTCTTAGATCCAACTCCAAATACTGAACGTAATGAAGCTTTCGAAGAGTATTATATGCGTATTGCTTATGCAAACGAACATTTCCGCTCTTATACGGAAGGCTGGCTAACTGACAAAGGTATGGTTTACATAATTTTCGGGCGTCCTATTAGTATTGAAAAATCAAATCCTATGAGCGATGGACGTGTTTATGAAAGATGGATTTATCCAAACAACCGTGAATTTTTATTCCTCGATAATACTGGTTTTGGCGATTACAAACTTATAAGACCACTCACTGTAACCGAAAAATATCGTTACAATAGTTGAAAAATGATTAAAATATTTTACGATAGATAATTCTAACTAATTTTATTTTATTATTTTAAAAAAAAGTTTTATCTTTACCTACACTAATTGTTTTTTCATTTAATGTTAATTAAACGGAGCTAGTTATGAAACGTTACAAAATCGCTTGGTTACCTGGCGATGGTGTGGGAAAAGAAGTGCTCGAAGCAACACAAATTGTTTTCGACAAATTAAACTTCAACGCTGATTACATTCACGGCGATATCGGTTGGGAATTCTGGTGCAAAGAAGGAGATGCTTTGCCACAAAGAACAATCGATTTGCTCAAAGAAGTTGATGCTGCGATGTTTGGTGCCATTACTTCTAAACCAATCAAGCAGGCAGAAGCCGAACTTATTCCAGAACTTCAAGGCAAAGGACTTGTTTATCGCTCGCCGATTGTTCGTATGCGCCAGCTCTTTGATCTATTTGTTTGCTTACGTCCTTGCAAAGCTTACAAAGGAAATCCATTAAATTATAAAGAAGACATTGATTTAGTAGTATTTCGTGAAAATACTGAAGATTTATATAGCGGTGTTGAATTCAGTCCTGTTCCTCAAGAATTAGTGGATGTATTAAAGAAATTATCTAAGCCTTTTGGTGTTTTTGCAGATTTACCACTCGACCAATATGCAATTTCTTGCAAAATAAATACAAAGAAAGGTTCTGAAAGAATTATTCGTGCTGCATTTGAGTATGCTCGTAAACACAACAGAAAAAAAGTCACAATTGTTCATAAAGCTAATGTTGTTCGTGCAACAGATGGTCTTTTTCTTGATATTGCAAAAGAAGTTCACAAAGATTATCCTGAAATCGAAATGGATGACGCAAATATTGATGCTATTACTATGTGGTTGCTAAAAAATCCTTATAGTTATGATGTATTAGTTGCTCCAAATATGTTCGGTGATATCATTTCTGATCTTTGTGCTCAAATGGTGGGTGGCTTAGGATTTGGCTGCTCTGGAAATATTGGCGAAAAACTTGGCGTATTCGAACCAACTCACGGCTCTGCTCCAAAATATGCTGGATTATATAAAGTTAATCCAATTGCTACAATTCTCACTGGCAAAATGATGCTCGAATGGCTCGGTGAAAAAGAAATGGCTGACCGTATCGAAAAAGCTGTTGCTGAAGTTATCGCCGAAGGAAAAGTCCGCACTTATGATATGGGCGGAAGCAATACTACTTTGGAAATGGGCAAAGCCGTTGCTGAAAGATTATAATCACTTGATAGCAAGGCATCCGATGTTTTAGTAACATCGGATGTCTTGGATAAAATTATGAAAAGTTTATGTTTAAAATTTTTGTTTCTACTAGTTTTTG
>DAIPLL010000015.1:0-17248 GCA_036769265.1 Kapaibacterium sp. (SeqCode) | reverse complement strand
GCTAAGTTTTACTTATCCAAGTTTGGACGAAATTCGCCCTCGCGTTGCTTTGGTTTTAAGCGGTGGTGGGGCTCGTGGAATTGCTCAGATTGGAGTATTGGAGGTGCTTGAACAACGCCAAGTCCCATATGATTATATTATCGGTACAAGTATAGGTTCTATAATCGGTGGGCTTGTTGCTTCTGGATACTCTCCGTTTGAACTGGATTCAATAATTAACTCAATAAATTGGAGTGATATTTTTTCACTCAAAGAACAAAGCACAAGAACAGATCTTTTCTTAGACCAAAAACTAATCGAAGATCGGAGCCTTGTAACTTTCCGTTTTAAAAACTTTCGTTTTATTGTACCGGAGGCAATTTCAGCCGGCGACCAGTTCAATATTACTCTGCAACGTGTCTTTTGGAATAGTCTCTATAAGCCACAAGGTAATTTCGATAATCTGAAAGTTCCATTCCGTGCTGTTGCAACAGACATTGCTTCGGGGAGGTCAATATCTCAAAGCTCGGGCAATATTATTACAGCTATTCGTGCAAGTGCAACCATACCACTTCGCTACACACCTATTCGCACAAGTGGGTATGTGCTCGTCGATGGTGGTATCTTTGCTAATATTCCCGTCGAGCAAGCTTTGGAGTTTTCCCCAGATATGATTATCGCTATTAATACAGTTTCGCCCAAACTAAATATTGATGATCTTAACACACCTTGGAACATTGCTGATCAAGTTATCACAATTTCTATGGAAAAATTTACTCAAAAACAAATCGAAAAAGCCGATTTCATAATAAAACCCGAAATAGGAAGACATAAGAATACTGATTTCACAAATCTGGACACTCTTATCTTAGCTGGCAGAAGGGCTACCGAGCAAGCAATTCCTGAGATAAATTCATTTTATGAAAAAAAGTTTATTAATAAAATTCATTCATTGCATTCAGACTTGACAATCGAACATCTTAAAAATAAAACATTAGCAATAAGCAATTTTGATCATAATGATAGCATTATAATTGCTCGCACTTTCCAAAATATTCAGAATATAGATGATTATAGTTTAATTATCAAAAATCTCTTAGAAACTGACAAATATAAACAAATTTCAGTAACGATTAACGACTTAAAAGTCAATTTTGAAGCTGAACAATTTCCTGCTTTGAGTTCATTGAACCTTATGGGGGTTGCAAATCAATTCATTAGCATTTTTGCTGAAAATTACGTGAAAAATAATCCAAAAACTTTACTTTCTAAAAAAGCTATTCAAAAGATAAAGGATGATTTGTTGAGGCAATACCGAGACTATGGATATTCCTATGCAATTATTACAGAAGAGCGAGTTGATCCCAACGGAAATGTTTTTTTCAACATCGACGAGGGAACTATTGGCGAAATTAAAATATATGGGAACGAAGAAACAAGCGATTTTCTGATACAGCGAGAATTGAAATTCAAGGTAGGCGAAATTATAAATGCAAATAAACTCGTTCGTGGTTGGAATAATCTTGTTAAAACAGGGCTTTTCTCGAATGTTGAAATAAATATCGAAGAGAATCCGATTAGTTCCAAGAAAATCATTCATATAAAGGTTACCGAAGGTGGCACTCAAACGCTTCGCATAGGTGGTAAAATTGATAGTGAGCGTTACGGGCAACTTTCGCTCGATGCCATTCAGGAAAACCTGTTCAATGCCGGCATTAGGCTTTCTGCTCGTTCTCTTTTGGGTACACGCAATCAGGACTATTCCTTCTGGATTGAAAACCCGCGAATTTTTAAGACAAACTTCTCTTTTAGTGCGGGGATGTATTATTCTCAGCGAAATTTGAATGAGTTCATCTTTGATAAATATTCGAAATATAATTTTAAATACAGTAAAACAGGTGAAAATATCGTCGAAAGATTGGGCGGAGTTGCAATTTTTGGTCGTCAACTCGATAAAAACGGCACCCTTTCAGCAGCATATCGTCTGGAAAAACAACGATTTTACAGAAAAAATACCGAAAAACCTGATTTTTCGAATATTTCTACGATAAAAATTGCAACAGTTTATGATAGTGAAGATCGCTCATACTTTGCCCGAAGTGGACACTTTATTGAGCTTTCGCTTGAAACTGGTGCAATTGCAATAAAGCCTTCGGTCAGTTTTTCGAAAGCATATTTTTATTATCAACACAACCTAGCATTAGACGATTTTATTCTTAAACCGATAGTATCATTTGGTGCCGCCGATAAAACTTTACCACAGTCGGATTTCTTTTCGCTCGGTGGAGAAAACAGCTTCTTTGGCCTTCGCGAAGATGCTTTGCGAGGACGTCAAATTTTTCGCTCTTCGCTTGAGGCACGATATAAACTACCTTTTCAAATTTATTTTGATACTTATTTTGCTGCAAGATATGATCTCGGTGCTGTTTGGCTGCAAACAGATGAAATTGAATTTGATGATCTTAAACACGGCTTAGGTTTATCTCTCGAATTGGACACTCCGCTTGGTCCAGCAAAATTTTCAACAGGCAATTCATTTTATTTTACAAAGGATAAAGATATAATCTTAGGTCGGACTGTCCTCTATTTCAGTATCGGGATGCGTTTGTGATATGCCATTTCCAGCTTCTTCACTTGATGTAACTTGTGGAGGCAACGAGATGTTCTTTTTTTTATAAATAAAATTTATCAGCTCGCCCGAAAAAAGCAAAATAAAAGATGAGTAATAAATCCATATTGCCATAGAAATTACAACTGCGAATGTGCCATAAAATTTACCATAATTGCTTATACTGCTAATATACCAAGCGAAAATGTGGCGTGAAAGCTCTATCATTAAAACGCAAACGACCGTGCTCCAAAAAATAACGAAAAAAGGTAGCCGTTTTGTAGGTATAAATGTATATATAAACATAAAAATTACAAACGAAGATACTAGCGAAATTATCGTTACTAATGCTCCGCTTATCAACTTATGAACGAATTCGGGGAAATAGCTTTCTAATAGACTAATTAAGAAATTTCCTATTGGCACAAAATAAGAGTAAATTAGAATTAATATTGTTATTATTACTGTGATTAAAATGTCGTAAAGCCGATATATAATAAAAATTTTTTTTGCTGGGATGTGAAATATAGCATTCAAACCCGAACGCAACGACGATACAAGTATCGAAGAGATCCATAACAAACTTACTAAACCTATGATTCCTGCGGTGTTGCTGTGCAAATTTATCTTCATTACTTCATCGATAACTGTATGGATTATCTCCCGTGAAGATTGTGTCGGTGGCATAAAATCTTTTAAAGCTTTTTCGATTATTTCGATCAAGCTGTTTGTATCGACGAAAGCGTTCACAAGATAAATTGACAATAGAAAAAGTGGAATTATATACAAAGCAATATTAAAAGCTATACCCGATGCAAGCATATAAGTGTGGTTATCGTCCAATTGGTCGGAAAATTCCATTACCCAATCATATATTTGACGAAATATATTTTTGCTTTTGCTCATTAATATTCTTGCTGTACAATCACAGAATAACCTTTCTTAGAGTTGCCTGCAAAAATCAAGGTGTATGTCTTATTATAAGTGAAGAATAGATCATCTATTCGTGCAATGACTTTTTTTGTTTCAGCATTTTCGAAAAGCAAACTGAATTTTCGTTCTTTGTAAATTTTTTCGATTGGGGATCGTTCACCGAAATGGAGTTCAGGATAAACAAGTGAACTATCGCTCATTTTTATGTTTATTTTTGAGATATCCGATGCATTTACAAAACGTCTTATGTAGTAGTTATTGCCAGCATAAACTGGTTGCTCGATGAATTTTATCAGTTCTGGATTGTTCGAGCTGCCAGCCGAAATTAACATAACTCGGTCGTTTTTTGTAGCAATTATTTGGAATTGCTTGCCAGCGAAAGATATATCAGATGTCCCATCGGCAAGTATTGTTGCGAGCGAGCCGCCAAAATTAAGCTTCGCATTTGAAAATAAACCGGGGAACTCAATTTGCATAAAATCATTATCTGAACTGGCATTTAGAACTTGCGTAAACACACCTTCCGTTAATTTACTTATTGGATAAGCTTCAGATTTATCTTCGATTAAAGTCAAATTTTGCTCGCCTTGTTCGTTTGAATAAACTACAAGGAAATAGTTTTTATTTGCCTCGATCCATAAACGTGCAGTAGAAATGAGCTTTGTTGGTTCGGTTGCTGTAAAAACGGCAATTGGTAATGTACCTGGTTCAATTAGTTTGGATGCTGAAATTTTCCCGAATTCAAGCGACGAAGCAAAAATATCTCCCGAACGAAAGCCACGTTGCAAGTCCTCACCACTTGCATTTGCAATCTGGCGCGCACCTGCCGATACTGATATGCCTTTTTGCAAATAATCAGCATTAATAACTCGAATTATGGCTCGGTTCTTTCTCTCTTCCGTTAAAAATATCGGTTCAGCAATTATCAGCTTTTTAGCTTTATATTGCAAGCTATCGAAAACAAAGGCTGTGTATTTCTGCATTACATCAATTGAAATGGCTCCTTGGGCTGTAGTGATACCACCTATGCTCACAATGATTGTATCTTTTGCTGTCGAACCGCAAGCTTCAATAGGTTTTATCTCATCGGCAAACATCGGGAGTGTCGTACCTAAACTGCCAGAACCTGCTTTTTCAATATTGATAGCCTCGTTTGAAAAATTTATAACTTTCAGAAAAGCCTCTCTTTGTGTTATTTTTTGTGGTTGGCTCAATGCAGATGTCGAACCTTTCTTTTCATCAAGCAGTAGGACATCCTCGGATGTACCATTTTTGGTAATTATTAATGTGTATTGCCCAAAATTTTCTAAATTCAAATCATACAATCCAACAAGTTCACTTGAACTATTGATATGCCTTACAATCGAAACAGCGACTTCTCCTGAGCGAACGATCGAATGTGCTGAAACTCTTCGATAATCAATCATACCAGTCAAATTTATACCACTTGGGCATCCCAGCACAATCGAATAGCGTACTGTTGTATCTGGATTTGCGTTTAACAACTTCAAATATGCTTCTTTTTGGCTTGTTGCAACAACTACTGAAGTTGAAACAGCTACAACCGTATCTACTGGCTTTGCATTTGGCGAGCCATCTGGGCTTGGAAGTGCAACAAAAGTATAGTTCATATTTCGACCGAAACGGACTTTGTGCATAAGCTGCAGCTCTGTAGAACCCTGCTTAAGAATTTCGACCGATACTGAATCAGCAGGTGGTTGCACAAAATCAGAGACCACGCCATAAGGTACATTGCTAATTTCAGTTTTGCCCTCTAAAACAAGCGTTCGTTGTTCTCCATCTCGAGCCAAATTCAAAAAACGAACTTTTACTGTTTCGTAGCGAGCTGGTGGATTGACCAAATTTTCGTTTTCCGAAGCACAAGCAGTAATTAACAATATTAATATGACAACGGTATATTTATTTATTTTCATTTTTCTCAAAAAATAATACTCACAAACAACAATAATAAAAAATATTTACATTAAAAACGAACAATATTATAATGACGTTTTATTTTCTTAAATTTGTAAAAAAATTTTGGTGAAATAATGAAAATCCCAAGTTATGGTGATGTTGTTACGGCACATCGAAGAATAAAGCCTTTCATAAACAAAACTCCAGTTTTAACTTCGTCTTATTTAAACAATTTGCTCAAATGCGAGCTATTTTTCAAGTGTGAAAATTTCCAAAAAGTTGGAGCTTTCAAATATCGTGGAGCAACAAATGCTATGCTATCGCTAAGCCGTGAAGAGCTTCAGCGCGGTGTTGCAACGCATTCTTCAGGCAATCACGCTCAGGCACTGGCACTTGCCGCAAAAACGTTTGGAAGCCGAGCCACAATTATAATGCCAAAGAATTCACCAATTGTTAAGCAAAGAGCTGTTGCAGGCTACGGTGCTGATATTATCTTCTGTGAACCAACACTTGAAAGTCGCCAGCAAACACTGCAAGAATTTGTCGATAAAACAGGGGCAATTTTTATTCACCCATACAACAAATTTGAAATAATTTGCGGGCAAGCAACCGCAGCTAAAGAGCTTATCGAAGAAGTCGGCTGGCTGGATTATATCTTAGTGCCTGTTGGTGGTGGTGGTTTGCTCAGCGGCACAGCTGTTGTAACTAAAACGCTTATGCCAAATGCAAGTGTCGTTGCAGCTGAACCCTCTGGTGCAGATGACGCAGCCCGTTCGTTTCGTAGTGGGAAGCTTCAACTATCGGTAAGCCCGCAAACTATTGCCGATGGGCTTCGCACTTCGCTCGGCGAGCTAACTTTTGAAATTATTAAGCATTACGTGGACGATATAATCACCGAAACCGACGAAAATATAATCCAAGCTATGAAACTTATCTGGGAGCGTATGAAAATTATTATAGAGCCATCTTCGGCTGTGCCAATTGCTGCTGTAATCTCAAATCAAGGTGTTTTTGAAGGTAAACGAGTCGGAATAATCATTTCGGGCGGAAATGTTGATTTGGATAATCTTCCTTGGTAAATTATGACAATTCTCGAAATTTTTACTATCTCGTTTGTGTTGGGATTAGATGCTTTTAGTGTTTCGATTGCAGCTGGCGCATTTTTTAAAAAAGCAACAGCACGTCAAAAGTTTCGCCTTTCGTTCCATTTTGGGTTCTTCCAATTCATTATGCCAATAATCGGCTGGGCAATCGGTTTTTCTATTTTCGAATATATTCAAGCTGTCGATCATTGGGTCGTTTTCGGTATTTTAACAGCACTCGGTTCAAAAATGATCTGGGAAGGAACGAAAGTTGAAACAAAGTTTTTTGAAACAGACATCTCTCGGGGTATAATATTGATTTCGCTTGCTCTTGCAACGAGTATAGATGCTTTGGCAATAGGATTTAGCTTGGCGCTGCTCGAAATTCACATTTTTTTCGTAAGCTTAATCATTGGAATTGTTGCAGCGGCGATGACTTTAATTGGTGTGCGTATCGGTGAGAAAGCTGCTGCTGTGAACAGTAATGCATTCATTCTTGGCGGAATTATTCTTATATTAATTGGAATTAATATTTTAAGAGAACATTTACTTTAAATTAATGGCAAAAAAACAACAGACAGAACTGCAATTCATAAAGGGTGTCGGTCCACGCCGTGCCGAAGCTCTTGCTGAAAGTGGTATTTTCACGGTTCACGATTTAATAGAGTATTTCCCGCGTGCTTACATCGATAGAAATCAAGCAAAATCCATCAAAGAAATTGCAACTGAGCTAATAAATAGTGACAACACATTATCTGAACAAATCTTCGACTTTACATTTCGGCGAGAATATACTTTAATTTGCAAAATCGTAATGAAACAATTGAGACAATTTAGCAAGCGTAAAATGCTTCAACTGACTATTTCGGATGGCTCTTCACGTTTTGCAAAAATAATTTTTTGGAATAGAGTTGAGTTTTTTGATAAAATTTATAGTCCAGAGCAATATATCGTTGTATCTGGCGTACCAGAACTTGATCCATACTCTGTACTTACATTTACTCATCCTGATATTGAAATCATAGATCCTGAGGATGTAGAAAGCTACAAGCAAGGGGCAATACTCCCAAAATATAAAATTACTGAACGAATGCGAAAAGCAGGAATTTCGATAAATGTTTTAAGGAAAATCATTAAAAATGCTTTAACCCAAGCGAACTACCTTGAAGAGACTTTACCAGAAGTCTATCGCGAAGAACTAAAATTCTCAATAATTTATGATACGATAAGAGCATTGCATTTCCCATCTTCGCGTGAAGAATTGTCACTGGCACGCTTTCGAGTTAAATTCGAAGAATTTCTTATTTATCAAATGGTGTTACTTTACAATAGGAAAAAAATTGAAAAAACTGAAAAAGGGATTGTTATCAATAGTAAAAGCCAGCTAGCAAGAAAATTATACGAAAGCTTACCATTTGAACTTACAAAAGCTCAGAAACGGGTCTTAAATGAAATTGCAGAAGATTTTTCTTCTGGTAAGCCGATGAATCGACTTTTGCAGGGCGATGTTGGTTCCGGCAAGACAATTGTTGCTCTTCTTACTATGCTCATTGTAATAGACGCGGGCTATCAAGTTGCGCTAATGGCACCCACAGAAATACTTACCGAGCAACATTTTCATACAATAAAAAATGCAATTGAAAGAAACAATTTGAATGTAAACGTTGTTCAAGTAGTAAGCGGTCAGAAAGCAGCTTTGCGTAGGCAAATTTTTGATGAAATTGCAAGCGGCGAAGCGAAAATAATTATCGGAACTCATGCACTTTTCCAAAACGAGATACCTTACAATAAATTAGCTTATATTGTAATCGATGAACAACATCGTTTTGGTGTCAGTCAGCGTGCCGCTCTTATTGAATATGCACGAAAATCTCTTGGATTAAGAGATATAAGCCCGCATATATTGGTTATGTCCGCCACTCCAATACCACGAACGCTTACTATGACTGCCTATGGTGAACTTGATGTTTCAATTATCGACGAGCTGCCAAAAAACCGCAAACCAATAAGAACAAAGGTTGCTTTTGAAAGCTCTCGCGATGAAATTTATAATTTTATACGTCAAGAAATACAGAAAGGGCGGCAGGCATATATTGTTTATCCGCTTGTAGAAAAATCGGAAAAGCTCGAACTCAAAGCTGCAACAGAACATTTCGAGCAAATACAGAGTGAGATTTTCCCAGATTTTTGCTGTGGTTTGCTTCACGGGCAAATGTTTTGGTACGAAAAAGAAGAAACTATGCAAAAATTTGCTTCTGGTGAATATCAAATACTTGTTGCAACAACTGTTATCGAGGTTGGAATTGATGTTCCCAATGCAACAATTATGCTGATTGAAAATGCTGAACGCTTTGGGCTTTCACAATTGCATCAATTGCGAGGACGAGTTGGGCGAGGTTGTGAGCAATCTTATTGCATCTTGCTAACAAAAGATGAATACAAATTCAGGATGAAAGAAAGTGACGAAAATGAACGCATTGCGGCACTTATTCGCTTAAAAACTATGGAACGGACAAACAATGGATTTGAAATTGCTGAGGTGGACTTAAAACTTCGTGGTCCCGGAGATATTCTTGGCACAAAGCAGTCTGGATTGCCAGAATTTAAGTATGCTGATCTAATTGAAGATCGTCAGATTTTAGAGCAAGCGCGTGCTTTTGCACAAAAAATTATCGAACAAGATCCTGATCTATCAATGTCTAAAAACCTTCTGCTGCGGAAGGCTATCGAGAAAAAATACAAAAGCGCCGGCGGTTTTTACGGTGTTGCTTAAACTGCACGAAACTTCTTTTAAATATCAAAGCTTATTTATTATTTTCTAATGCCAATTTTATAATTCTATCGCAAAGCTCGGGGAACTCTATCCCAATTTGTTTTGCTGCTTTTGGAACAAGCGATGTAGCTGTAAATCCTGGTATGGTATTAATTTCCAAAAATATTGGCTGACCGTCGCTGTTGAGTCGAAAATCCGTTCGGCTAAACCCACTGCAACCGATTATATTGTGTGCGGTTAAAGCCAAACCTTTAGCAAATTCAGCAATGTCGTCGTTAATTTCAGCTGGACATATATATTGTGTTTTGCCTTTTGTATATTTATGCTCGTAATCATAGAATCCGCTTTCGGGCACAATTTCTATTACTGGCAAAGCCTCGTCTCCTACAATGCCAACAGTAATTTCACGACCATCAACATATTGCTCGATTAAAATATCTCGGCAATACTTTCCTGCTTCAGCTATACCACGCGAGATATCATCCAAGTTGCCATCACGTACAATTGTAAGTCCGATTGTAGAACCCTGATCGTTTGGTTTTATAACAAGCTCGTTACCAAATTCGTTGCGTATTTCTTTTATTACTTCGAAATGATTTGCAATTTCAGGTGCCACTATTGTCCCAGGCGGTACTGGAACTCCTGCAACGAGCATTAGATTTTTTGTAATAGCTTTGTCGATAGAAATAGCATTTGCTTTAACTCCGCTCCCAGTGTATGGTATTCCTCGCAACTCAAGCAATGCCTGAATTATCCCATCTTCACCATATTTCCCATGCAAGACTATGAAAGCGCAATCGATATCGTCGAATATATCAGAATTGATACACTCCAATAACGCTTTCGGACTGAACTTGCTTAATTCTTCTGGTGTTGGGAAATGATTTATGTTATTAATTTGTGCTTCTGCTTTCGTGGCACCGTCTTTACCGTAAGCTGGATCAACGGGTACAACTTCATAACCAATGCTACGTAAGGCTTCTGTAACAGCGCGCCCTCCGCTTATTGAAACATTTCGTTCTGTGGAAATCCCACCGAATAAGACAGCAACTCTCATCTTTTCCCTTTATTTTAAGTTTTTAGATAATCATCATACAATTTTCTTAAAAGTTTCATATCCTCCCAAACGGGCTTTTTCCAATTTGGATTACGAAGTAAAGCAGCAGGATGATAAGTTACAAGCGTTTGGATGCCATTGTAGTCGAAAAGCTTACCACGGATGTCGCCCATTTTGTAGTTTGATTTGAATAAAGTATTAGCTGCGGTTAGCCCAAGAGCAAGAATAAACTTTGGCTTAATTAGCTCAATTTGCTTTTTCAAAAATGGCTCACAAGCTTCGACTTCATTTTTTGAAGGTTGGCGATTCCCTGGTGGACGGCATTTGTTGATATTGCCGATGAACACATCTTCGCGTTTAAATTCAACAGATTCGAGTATTTTTGTTAACAGCTGTCCTGCTTTGCCAACGAAAGGTCGCCCCTGTTGGTCTTCGTCTGCACCAGGAGCTTCACCAATTACCATAATATCGGCTTTAGGATTTCCCTCGCCGAATACGAATTTTGTTCGTGTAATTCCAAGCGGGCATTTTTGGCAATCTTTAATTTTTTGGTAAAGTTCATCGAGAGAACGAGCATTCACCCAGCTTGGATCAATTTTTTCATCCAGCAAAGTTTGAGAAACAGGTTCATATATTTCTGCTGCTCGCTCTTTTTTAGTGGCAATTTCTTGTATGTTTTGCTGTTCAGTCTTTTGAACTTTAGTAAAATTGATTGGTTTGCTATCAGGGGTAAATTCTTTTAGCAATTCATCAAAATAAATAAATTCTCCCGTTTGCATTTGAATTTGCTCTAAATATACAATTGCTTTATCTAAAATATTTTTGCTCATATTTGCTCTTTTTTCGGTGCAAATTAAGATATTTTTTTTATTGTATCAAATTTCAAAAAAATAAAATCAGCAAGCAATTTATTGATTAATAATACGTAATAGTGTAATAGTTCCTAAATCTCACAAATTTTGGATAAAACTATGATTTCTTTTGAATTTAGCGAGTTGCAACTACAAATTCAGGATGCTGCTCGCCGTTTTGCACAAGATGAAATTGCTCCAGGTGTTATCGAACGCGATCGGGATGCAATTTTTCCTATGGAAATTGTAAAAAAGCTCGGTTCGCTGGGGTTTTTGGGTATGACAGTGTCGCCGGAATACGGTGGAAGTGGCTTAGATACGATAAGTTATGTGCTTGCAATGATCGAAATATCGAAAGTCGATGCAAGTATCGCTATTGTTGTTTCTGTGCAAAATTCTCTTGTCAACTGGATTTTAGAAAAATTTGGCAGCGAAGAGCAAAAGAGAAAATACCTTGTGCCGCTTGCACAAGGTGAAAAGCTTGGTGCCTATTGCCTAAGCGAGCCTGAAGCTGGTTCTGATGCACGCGAGCAGCGCACACTTGCAAAAAAAGTAGGCAGTAAATGGGTTCTCAACGGCACCAAAAATTGGATTTCAACTGGGCAAAATGCCGATATTTACATTGTTTTTGCACAAACAAATCCCGAGCTTAAGCATAAAGGCATTGCTGCTTTCATCATCGAGCGTGGCACACCAGGCTTCGAACCTGGTGCAAAAGAGGATAAAATGGGAATGCGTTCGAGCGATACTTGTTCTATTGGACTTACAAATGTTGAAATCCCGGAAGAGAACATCATCGGCAATGTTGGCGATGGTTTCTATATTGCTATGAAAGGGTTAAGCGGCGGTCGAATTGGCATTGCCTCGCAAGCAATAGGTATAGCTGAAGGAGCTTTCGAAGCGGCTTTGCGTTATTCCAAAACACGCAAAGCATTTGATGTATTGATCTCTGAACATCAAGGTATTCAATTCAAACTGGCTCAAATGATAACCAAAATCGATGCAGCAAAGTTACTTACGCTCAAAGCTGCTTGGTTGCGCGACAACGGTTTTGAGCATAATCGTCAGTCCAGTGAGGCAAAGCTTTTTGCTTCGACCATTGCTAATGAAATTACACGCGATGCTGTGCAAATCCACGGCGGTTACGGATATGTCCGTGAGTATCAGGTTGAGCGGATGATGCGCGACGCGAAAGTTACGGAAATTTACGAAGGAACAAGCGAAATCCAGCATATTGTTATCTCAAGAGATTTATTAAAGAATTACCCAATTTAACCGATTATTTGGTATATTTATGTAATTTTTTATTAATTTAATGAATAATAAGGAGTTCGAAATTGCGTAAATATACCTTTTTTTTAATTTTAGTGATAGCTTTTTCAATAGCTTGCACACCTGTTGGTACTCGCAAGCAAAAGGCAGGCTCTTCTAAGTCTTCGCAAAAGTCAGAACAAATCAAATCAAAACCTCGATTTTCGGATACTACTTATATATACTTAGGTAATTACACGCCACCAAAAGAACCTACTTCCAGCAAAGAATCTCTATCGGATGAACTTAATACGGCAATAGAGCTTTACCACAACGAAAAATATAACGAAGCTTGTGAAAGATTTGCTCAATTACTTTCGCTAACAAACAAAAACAAGAAAGATTACCAAGTGATATTATACTATACCTCGGAATGCTACATCGTTAAAAATATGTTCGATCCAGCAAAAAAGATTCTGCAAGATATTCTTTCGATGGAAAATTTGTACGATGACATAAAAGAGAGATGTCTTGTCCGATTGGGGCAAATTTACTGCGTCGAGAAAAATTTAGAAATGGCAAATCGTTTGTTTTCACAATTGCGAAGAGAATTCCCACAATCAAAATTTAAAAAGCTTGCCGATTGTGATGCCATCAACAAGCAAGTTAAATAAGGATACTTGCGATTATTGTTGTCAAAATATTTGTTAGAGCGCCGATTATCATAGCTCGCAAACCAAGCTGTGCAATCTCGCTTTTTCGAGTTGGTGCCATCTCGCCAATGCCACCAATTTGAATAGCAATAGAGCTAAAATTGGCAAATCCGCATAGTGCGAATGCCGATAGCTTTGCAGTTCGCTCACTAATTGCGCCTTCGCGAATTAATTGAGACAAATCAGAATATGCAATAAATTCATTTATGCTAACTTTCGTGCCGACAAGACTCCCAAAAATTTTTGCCTCATTCGCCGGAATACCCACAAGATAAGCAAAAGGTTGAAAAATTATACCAAGAAGTTCTCTTAAACTGCTCGGGAACCAATTTATGCCAATGTGAGCAAGCTGAATGCTTGCAAAACCAAGTGCGGCGTCGATGACAGCTATCAGCGCTATGAATGCAATTAGCATTGCCATAATGTTGAGCGCCAGACGCATGCCTTCCGATGCACCGTTTGTTAGAGCAACAAGTGCACTTTCAGCTTTAGGAATGTTGATTTTTTTTATGTCTTCGGCGGATTTTGTTCCATCTTGTGGTGGAATTGCAATTTTTGATAAATAAAGTCCACCAGGAACAGAAATCAGTGAAGCTGTTATGAGAATAGTTGCAGAAATGCCCATCTGAACAAATGCTGCCATCACACCACCGGCAATTGTAGCAAAACCACACACCATTATGGAATTTATCTCCGAGCGTGTTGCTGATGGGATGTAATGTTTGATAAGAAGCGGTGCTTCAGTTTGTCCCATAAAAACATTAGCCGAACCCGAGAGGGACTCAATTCCGCTTGTGCCCATAGTTTTCATCATAACCCAAGCCATACCTTGCACAATTCTTTGCATAATTCCAAAGTGATAAAGTATAGAAACAAATGATGAGAAAAATATTATTGTTACAGACACTACAACGGCAAATTGAAAGCCAAAAGTTGATGCAAAATCAGGCTTTATAATATTTCCAAATAGAAAATCAGCCGCTTTGTTGCTATATCCAAGAAAAATTGCAACTTGATCACCGAACCATTTGAAAAATTGTACACCAGCAGGGAAATTCAAGACTATTGCTCCGATTGTAAATTGCAATGCAATTCCCCAAAGAACAATTCGCCAAGGAAATTGCTTTTTATTCTCGCTCATCAACCAAACGATTAAAATTATAAAGATTATGCCAAAAATACTTATTAGTTTTTGTATCAACATACATTACACCTTATTCTACTGTAACACTTTTTGCTAAATTTCTTGGTTGGTCGATAGGTCGCCCTAATTCTAAGGCAAAATAATAAGCAAGCAATTGTAGTGGGACAACCGAAAGAATCGGTGTTAGCATTGGGAGTGTCTCAGGGATGAAGAACACATCGTTAGCGTAATTTTGTATTTGAGTGTCGCCTTCGGTTGCAATAGCAATAACACGTCCGCCACGAGCGCGTACTTCTTCTATATTAGAAATAATTTTGTGATATATTTCATCTTTTGTTGCGATAAATACCACAGGCATATTTTCATCGATTAAAGCTATAGGTCCGTGCTTCATTTCAGCTGCAGGATAGCCTTCGGCGTGAATATAGGAGATTTCTTTCAATTTTAAAGCACCCTCCAAAGCAACAGGGAAATTGTATCCACGCCCAAGATAAAGTATATTTTTTGCATAAGAATATTTTTGAGCAATTGATTTTATCTCTTTGCTATGGTTGAGAATATCAGCAATTTTATCAGGCAATTGCACTATTTCGTTTGCAATGCGTTTGCCGTCGAGTTGTGAGAGGTTTTTCATTCGACCTAAGAATAATGCTACAAGAGCAAGCACCATTACCTGTGATGTGAATGCTTTTGTAGATGCAACACCTATTTCTGGTCCAGCGTGAATATAGATTCCTGCTTCAGTTTCGCGAGCAATGGAACTGCCAACAACATTGACAATGCCAAGCACTGTGCAGCCTTTTTGTTTTGCTTCGTGGACAGCGGCAAGTGTGTCGGCTGTCTCTCCGCTTTGCGAAATTGCAAAAACAACGTCGTCTGGGAAAAGCACAGGATTGCGATAACGAAATTCCGATGCATATTCCACCTCCACAGGTATTCCTGCAAGTTGCTCAATCATATATTCGCCCACAAGTGCAGAATGCCAAGATGTACCGCAAGCTGTTATAATAATTCGTTTTGCAATGCGTAGTTTATCGACAACATTTCGCAAGCCACCGAGCTTTACATTACCTTTATCTACAAGCAAGCGACCTTTGTATGCATTTTGTATTGTGTATGGCTGCTCGTGTATTTCTTTTAACATAAAATGCTCGAAACCACCTTTTTCTAACTCTTCTAAATCGAATTCTATTTGGTGGATTTGATTGTTTGTTTCAATATTATCTATTGTTTTAGTTTTGAAATCATCCTTAGTTACGATTGCCAACTCGTTATCCGATAAATAAATTACTTGCTTAGTGTATTGAATTATAGCAGTTGCATCGCTTGCTATGATGTATTCTCCATCACCAATGCCAAGTACAAGCGGGCTGCCACGACGAGCGGCGATGATTTTGTCTGGTTCGTCCGCTGATAAAACAACTAAGCCGAAAGTTCCGACTACTTCCGATAGAGCTTTCCGCACTGATAATTCAATATCCTTAGTCTTTTCGTAAATAGCACCGATAAGCACTGCAAGCACTTCTGTATCCGTATCGGATGAAAAAGTATAATCGTGATTGAGCAAAGCTTTCTTTATAGAACTGTAATTTTCGATTATTCCATTATGGCAAATTGCAATGCGTCCAGAATTATCGTGATGTGGATGTGCATTAATATCACTCGGCACTCCGTGTGTAGCCCAACGAGTGTGGGCAATACCAATATTTGAAAAAATATTTTTACCCTCAATAAGAAATTCTAAATCGGCGACTTTTCCCTGCTTTTTATGTGTTACAATTTTACCTTCTCTAATTATGCTTAGCCCTGCACTATCGTAACCTCGATATTCCATTCTTTTAAGTCCGTTTATTAGGACATCGACTGCATTTCGATCACCAATGTATGCAACTATCCCACACATACTAAACCTTTGTTTTTGAGTTAAATTAGTTAATTTAATTATAGCAATTTACACAAAATTAAATCAATTTGAACAATAGAAATTCTATAAGTAAAATTAAAATAATTAATCTAAAATGAAAAATAGATAAAAATTAAATAATTTGATAAAATCGGGAAAATTTACTATATAGTTTTTTAAATTTTGGCTAAACAAATAAATATATCCTGAAAAAATCTAATATTTAACTCATTGTTAAGAAAATGAAAGAAATATTAAAAAATAATAAATATTTTTAATCAACTTGGAGAAATCCTATGAAAAAATCATTTAACGCTTTACTAATGCTAATTGCCTTGCTTTTTGCTGTTTTCGACGCTAATGCTCAAGCTCCAACAGCTCAAGCACGGTATATTGCCTCGACAAGTATCCAATCAACATCGATAAGCCTTGCTTGGATCAACGGCAATGGCAACAAACGTATTGTTGTCGCTTACGATGTTACAACAAATGGTGCTTCTGATTGGGCAAGCATACGAACTTTTTTAGATAATTACAATTCTGAATATACTGCAAATAGCAATTTTACTGCGGCTCCAGCAGTAGATGCCACGCTTTCGAATTACAAAGTAGTTGGGCAACTAAATGGTCCCGCTCGTACATTAACAGTTACTGGGCTCACAGCTGGCAGGCAATACGAATTTCACGTATTCGAATATAATTATTATGGAACTACTGCATACTATAAAACCAGTGCTCATACATTAAATCCGAGATCTTTAACAACAGTAAATTTGCTTCCACCAAGTAATTTGGCGAATGGGACTATAACAAATAACTCGGCTACAATATCGTGGGATCACTCAACAGGTGCTATAGGATACTATTTAGATGTGCGTCTGCAAAATGGTGCAATTCTTACAAATTACGACCTACTCGATATTGGATATGTCAACAGCTATTTTATAACTGGACTTAATGCAAACACAACATACGAGTGGCGCTTACGTGCCTACAACGGTACCACAATAAGCGCTGCAACTGCTTGGCAAAGCTTC
>DAIPLL010000097.1:0-5226 GCA_036769265.1 Kapaibacterium sp. (SeqCode) | reverse complement strand
ACATTTAAACTTCTATAAACAAAATAAATATTATTATGAAAGAATGATAAATAATTTTTTAAAATGTATTCAAAATGAATATATATAATGTTTTTAATTTTGAATTCATTAAATTTTAAGATAAATATTAAAATAGATGAACTATGGATACAACATACAAACTAATGGCTAAAGTTAGCGACCTTAAGGTCGGTGCAGATGAAATAGAAGATTTGCTTAATAGGATTCCTGTTGGTATATATCGTTCTAAAATTGATGGGAACATTGTATTTGCAAACAAATTTTTCAAGGATTTGCTGGAATACGATGGCAGTGGATATCTTTCGATTAAGAACTTATCCTACGACAGGGTTCACTTTTTCGAATTAATCTATAAATGCGGAATAGTCGAAGACTTTACTGCACAAATTGTACTAAACAGCGGCAAAGTGATTCACACAATAGAAACAGCAAAAGCAATTTACAACAAGCATGGTGAAACCGAATACATTGAAGGAATACTCACAGATATAACAAAATTCAAGACAGTTCAAGACGCACTTGCAGAAAGTGAGGAAAAGTATCGTCTGCTTTTTGAGTGCTCTGACGATCCTATTTTAATAATTGATGGTGATAAATGGTATGACTGCAACGATGCTGCATTGCGGGCTTTGGGGCTTTCAAGCAAGCGGGAGCTAATTGGATTAAGTCCTTATGATATTTCCCCACCCGTTCAACCAGACAATAGTATTTCAAAAGACAAAGCTCTGGAATATATACGCGATGCATATTTGAAAGGATATAAGAGATTCGATTGGGTGCATCGTACCGCTGATGGACGTGATATTTACGTAGATGTGTCTCTTACAGCAATCCCATATCAAAAGCGAACGCTTTTATTCACAGTTTTTAGAGATGTTTCTCATAAAGTGCTTGCTGAGCAAAAAATTCGCGAAAATGAAGAAAAATTCCGATTAGTTTTTCAAAACATTAGCGATGGAATTCTTCTAATCAACCAAGATGGCGATATTATCGATGTAAATGATGCTGCAGAAAAAATCACTGGATATTATAAAAGCGAGATCTTAAACAAAAAAATTTGGGAATTTGCCGATAAAATCTATACTTCAAATGTTTGTATGGATGAAAATAATTTCAGAGAAAATTTTAGAAATTATGTAGAAGCTGAGATTCAAAAAATCCCAGAAATAGAATGCATTATTAGAAAAAAAGATGGTACAATCGCTTATGTAAATCTCAAACGTCAATTAATTAAAAGTTCAAATGGATATTTGCTCTGTAATATAATTCAAGATATAACGGAACTAAAAAAAGCAAACGAAGAGTTATTGAAGCAAAAGGAGCTTTACGAAAAACTTTCCAAAACCGCTCCGATTACAATTATGCTATTTGATTTGGAAGGCAAAATATTATTTACAAATGAAGATTTTAATTCATTTTTTATCGATATTGATTTTGATATTAGAGAAATACAAACAGTTTTTGATTTAGTTGCTGAACAGAACTACTCAAAGTTGCAAAAAGCTTTTGATATTGTTCTAAAACAGGGTTATGTCAAAAACTTTGAGATTGAATCGCGCCCACTTGGTGGCAAAATTTTGGAGGTTGAAATAAATGCTTCTTTATTGTACGACAACTATGGCAATCCAAGCTCAATTATCGCGACAGTTATAGATATTGGAGCTCGCAAGCAAGCCGAACGCATCCGCGAGCAAGCCTTAAAGGCAACTTTGGAGGCTGCAACTGCACGCCAAGAAGCACTTGAAATTGTTCACAACTCAGCACGTCTTGCCTCCATTGGTGTTATTGCTGGTGGTATTGTTCACGAAATCTCTCAGCCGCTTAACGCAATTAGAATTGGCTCCGAAGGAATACTTACCTGGAACAACGCAAACAAAAATCCACTGCCATCCGCAATTATCAATATGATTCAGGGAATTTCGCATGCAACAGTGCGAATTGATGAAATTATTCAGCATATGCGATCCCTTTGGATTGGTTCGAACACCGATATCGAAGAGATTTTAGATCTGAATGCTTGCGTTCGCTCGGCTATGAATATCACAAAAATGAGGGTTCAATCACACGAAATAATATTTGATTTATCGCTAAGCGATAGCCCAATACTTATTAAAGCAAACCACGTGCATATCGAAATTATCATTAATAATCTCATAGCAAATTCGATTAATTCCCTTGATCAGACTAATAAACAAAACAAAACAATTCGAATTATTACAAATTCATCAGGCAATTACGCTTATTTGATAGTATATGATAATGGTATCGGATTGCCGAATGTAAAAACCGAAAAGCTTTTTGATCCATTTTTCTCGACACGTCAAAACTCGGGTGGAACAGGGCTTGGGCTGGCAATTGTAAAGATGTTTGTGGATAAATACAAGGGTTCTATCCAGCCGATGAATAATCAAGATGGTGGTGCTACATTTATTATAAATTTCCCAATTGCGGAAAGAAATGAGCAAGATAGTAATAGTTGACGATGACGACATCAGCAGAGATATGCTGTCTCGTTATGTTAGCGAGCTACTGGCATATCCTATTGAGCAATTTTCATCTGCTGAAGAAGCTCTCGAGTATATTGAGAACAACTCGCCTCCGATTGTCACCACTGATATAAGAATGCCTGGAATGAACGGTATTCAGCTTCTTCGTCAAATAAAAAGCTCCGAGAAAACATCCCAAACTCAAGTGATTCTGATTACTGGATTCGCTAATCTTGAAACTTCTATCGAAGCTATTCGTTTAGGTGCTTACGATTATTTAATTAAACCTGTTGAAGTTAACCGATTAGCTGAAATCATAAATAAAATTTTATCTGGGAAAAATGTTGAAGATAAAAAGCAATTAAAAAATACAGAAAAAAATCTTATTTATTCTTATTATGAGCATCCAAAAATCGGTAAGATAGGAATTTTTTCAAATCAGTTCCAAAATGTAGTTCAAACTGCTTTAAAGTTGCATAAAAATCGCTCTATTCCTGTTTTGATTGAAGGCGAAAGCGGGACTGGTAAGGAAATTATTGCCTCGCTTATTCATTATGGTGAAAGTGATTTCAAAAAACCATTTGTTACGATTAATTGTGCTGCTATTACACCATCGCTTTTCGAAAGTGAGCTGTTTGGTTACGAAGAAGGTGCATTTACTGGAAGCAAAAGTGGTGGCAGGCTCGGTAAACTTGATCTTGCACAAGGTGGCACTCTGCTACTTGATGAAATAAGCGAGATACCGCTCGAGCTTCAAGCTAAGCTGCTACGCGTACTTGAAGAACGTGCTTACTACCGAGTCGGTGGCAATAAGAAAATAAACCTTGATGTACGTTTCATTGCTTCCACAAATCGTAATCTTTTGAAATTTGTTGAAGAAAATCGCTTTCGCAATGACTTGTATTATAGAATTAATGCGGCTCATATAATTTTGCCACCATTGCGTAAGCAAAAAGAAGCAATTGCACCTTTGGCACAAATGTTTCTGACACACTTTGCTATAGAGCGATCTAAAAAATTCCGCCTTATTGATAAGAATGCTGTAAAAATTCTTGAAGCTCACACTTGGCTTGGGAATGTCCGCGAGCTTAAAAATGTTATTGAACGTATAGTTGTTCTCTACGACGATAACGAACTTAGACCACAACATTTATCATTCCTTGAAGAATATGCTTCGTTCGAAAATGAAGGAAAATTTGTGCTGCGACCCGGTTCATTTATACTCCCTGATGAAGATTTGGATTTAGAAGCATTAAATTACGAGATTGTCCAGAAAGCACTTGAAAAATTCAAAGGAAACAAATCACAAACTGCACGCTATTTAGGTCTTACTCCAAGTTCGCTCCGCAGCAGATTAAAAAAATAAATTTTTGATTGAGAGCTATTCATTAAATTTGATATATTAAAAGTTTACATTTGAGCAAAATTTAAAAATATCGCTAAAATTTAAATTTGGTTTTATATGTTTAAAAATGCAATTAAAGACTACTTAACTAAATTGCAAGAAACCATTAATAAAGGAGATTCAAGAGAAGAAAGTTATTACGAGCATCTTGCAAACCTTATTAAAGATTTCGCAAGGCTAAATCATATAGAAAAATGCGACATTACAATTCTACCTAAGAAAACAGAAGCTGGAAATCCTGATTTCCGTATTTGGGATGGTAGAAATCACATTACTGGGTATATTGAAGCAAAAGATCCAAGCGAAGCAAATCTTGATATAATAGAAACTTCTGAGCAGCTAACACGTTATCGCGAAACTTTCCCAAACGTGATATTGACCAATTTTTATGAATTTCGCTTATATAGGGATAGCCAGCTTATTAAAACTGCAATTATTGCTCGTGCCCCAATTGCCCTTCGCTTGCAAACCACACCAGCAGTTGAAAACGAAGATGCTTTTACGGATTTGCTAAATACATTTTTCTCTTTCTCGTTACCTTATGTTCGAGATGCAAGGACTTTGGCGTCTGAACTTGCTAAACGAACTCGCTTTTTGCGAGATGAAGTTATAAGCATAGAACTTGCAGAAGAGGAGAAACAAGGTAAAAAAGCAATTTTAGGTTTCTACGAAGCCTTCAAAAATTATTTAATTAAGACTTTAAATGCCAATCAGTTCGCAGATCTTTATTCGCAGACAATCACTTATTCGCTTTTTGTTGCACGAACAAGAGCCAATGGTGAATTTAATAGAAGACTTGCTTATGATTACATACCGCATACAATCGGGATTTTGCGGGATATGTTTCGTTTCATTTCCTTAGAAGAGCCGCCTAAGTCCTTGCAAATTATTGTCGATGATATAGCAGAAATACTTAGTGTTGCGGATGTGAACCAAATATTTCACGAGTATTTATCATCTGGAAAAGGTAGCGATCCTATAATTCATTTTTATGAAACATTTCTTGAAATTTACAACCCAGAAGTACGTGAACGCCGTGGTGTATATTATACACCAGAATCCGTTGTAAGTTTTATTGTGAATGCCGTTCATTCAATTTTGAAAACACATTTCGAGCTCCCCGATGGTTTGGCAAATGAAAACGTCAATTTGCTCGATCCCGCTGGTGGGACTCTGACATTCCCTGCATTAGCAATTCAAGTTGCTGCCGACGAATATAAAGCTAAATATGGGGATGGTGGCCTGCAGCAATGGATAAAAAAACAAATACTACAAGATTTCTATGCTTTTGAGCTGATGATGGCACCATATGCT
>DAIPLL010000096.1:0-5302 GCA_036769265.1 Kapaibacterium sp. (SeqCode) | reverse complement strand
GATCCTTGGAGCCCACTTCTACATAGGGCAATTCAATCCCAATATCCACCAGGTTCGACTTGGAAGATGCTTGTCGGAATTGCAGCTATGAACGAAGGAATTATTGATGAAAATAAAACTATTTATTGTCCAGGTAGTTTTACATTCGGTAATCGTTCATATAAATGTCACGGAGCTCATGGAGCTGTTTCTCTAAGAAATGCTCTCAAAGCTTCTTGTAATGTTTACTTTTATCAGCTTGGACTTAAAATAGGTATGGAAAATCTTCAAAAATATGGCGAAATGTTTGGTTTTGGTCAGAAAACTTTTATAGATTTGCCCAATGAAAAAACTGGACGTCTGCCAACAGTTGAATGGCTGGAAAAAGTTTATGGCAAAGGCGCTGCTACTCGTGGACGTCTGGTGAATTACGGTATCGGACAGGGTGAAATTTTAGTAACACCATTGCAAATGGCAGCATACACTGCTGCTATCGCAAATGAAGGCACTTACTACCAGCCTCATCTTGTACGTGCAATAAAAAATAATATTTCAAACAAAATTGAGCCTGTTAGCTATGCTTCAAGGAAACTTCCAATCGATAAAAGAATTTTTAAGTTTGTAAAAGATGGGATGTATGATGTTGTTAATTCACCTGGTGGTACTGCTTATTATGCAAGATTAGACAATATAGAAGTATGTGGCAAAACGGGCACTGCACAGAATCCACACGGCAAAGACCACGCTTGGTTTGTTTGCTTTGCACCTAAAGAAAATCCAAAAATTGCTCTTGTAGTATTAGCTGAAAATTCTGGTTTTGGTGGAGCAGTTGCGGCACCAATTGCAAAACAACTGCTTGAAGCATTCTTCCATCCCGAAACATTCGACAGAAATAAAATCTATGTTCCGAAAGAACAGCCCGATAACAATCAGAATGAACCAACTGGAGACGAAATTGAAACTGAATTTAAACAAGCAATAATGATCGAAGAAGAAAACAACTAATTAAAATAAAAGGAGAATTCCAATGAAAAGGGTGCTATATATTTTATTAGTTTTCTTTTTTTTGAAAAATATTGCAATTGCTCAAACTTATTCACAGCCGGAAAGTGTTGTCTATGATGCAAAAAGAAATTGCTACTATATTTCAAATGTTGGTGTTCAAGGTTCTTTTGATGGGAAAATCATCACAAGAAAATCGGATGGGACGCTGGAGTTTCTCGTTCAAACAAACGTTTTGCAAGATCCAAAAGGTTTGTGTATTGTCGGTGATACATTATTTGTTGCTGATAATTATAAACTACACTACATTAGCTTACAATCACGCACTTTGTTAGGTTCTGTAACATTATCTACACCCGACATTTTTCTTAACGACATAGTTGCCGATGAAAAAGGCTATATTTATATTTCCGATACCTATAAAGCAAGTATTTTTCGTGTTAAAGTTGAAAATCCTAATCAATTTGAAAAATTAAATTTTATTGGTGTTTTGTCTAATGCAAATGGGATGTGCCTCGACCGAGAAAATAATAGAATTTTAATAGTTTCTTACCAGCAAAATGCATTAATATATTCTTTGAGTTTAGAAACTTTTCAAGTTTCGGTAGTTCGCAATTCAAGTTTGAATTATCTTGATGGAATAACACGTGATAAAGACGGGAGTTATTATGTTTCTGCTTGGGGCAATACAACAGGCGGCGTTTACAAATATGACAAGAACTTAACAGAACCACCAATACTAGTATATGGACCGCTTAACGGTCCAGCGGATATTTTCTTGGATACTCTGAACAATGTGCTTGTAATACCAGAAATGGGAGCAAGTAAAGTGCATTTTATCAGTTTAAGCAGCGAAATTTTATCACCTGAATTAGTATTTCCACCAAATAATTCAAACGGTCTCGGCAAAAACGTTCAATTAAGATTTAGAAAAATTTTCCAAGCATTGAATTATGATGTTCAAGTTTCTGAAGATGCGACCTTCAATAACTTAGTATTTTCAAGTAAAATTTACGATACAACTGTTATCGTAAATGTTTCGAAACCTGCTACAAAATATTACTGGCGTGTGCGTGCAAATACACTTACCACTCAAAGCAATTGGAGCGAAGTTTGGAATTTTACCAGCCCACAAAGCTTTTTTGCGACACCACAACTAATTCAACCTATAAATGGCGAATTGCGTGCAAATCGAAAACCCACATTTATCTGGAGTAAATCTTCACAAGCTCTTTATAAACTGCAAATTTGGGAAAATCCAGACGCATCAGGCAAGCCTTTTATTGAAATCAATAATATTGCAGATACAATTTTTACTCTTACAACAAATTTAGAAATGCTTAAAACATATTACTGGCGTTTGCAAGCTTTCTCGGGATATTCCAATAGCGATTGGTCTGAAATGTTTATGTTCCGTGTAAATGAAAATGTTCCAAATCCACCAATACTATATTTCCCTCAAAATGGACAAAATAATGTACAGCTAAATACAAAGTTTATTTGGCAGAAAACAGACGCTCAAAATTATCGTTTGCAAGTAAGTAATGTATCAAATTTCAGTACTTTGGTAATCGATGTAGCAGATTTAACGGATACGATATACACACCAGATACACCACTAAAGGAAAATACTCGTTACTGGTGGCGTGTGCGTGCTTATAACGGTAATCAAGGACGTTGGTCTGAAACATTTTCGTTTGTAACAATTAACAGTACGTCTGTTTCGAATACTTTAAACGACAAAATAATTATCTATCCAAATCCAGCATATAATTCATTAAATATTAATTCTAACCAAGATATTGAACAAGTTATGATTTTCAATATTGCTGGAGAGCTGATTGCAAATTACAACATTTCATTACAAAAAACGTTCAATATCAATATGGAAGGTATAAATAGCGGAAATTATTATATCTTGATTAAATCGAAAAATGATAATTATTTACAAAAATTAATCATTCAAAAATAAAATATGATTGAAAAAATTAAGCAAAAAGCAATAGATGCAGCACTTGAAGCAGGAAAAATTTTAAAGGAAGGCTACGGCAGAAGCTTCAAAATCGGTTCAAAAAGTGGAATAAATGATCTTGTCACAGAATACGATGTAAGATCAGAAAATAGGATAATAGAAATTTTATCTAAAGAATTCCCAGGATGTAATTTTTTATGTGAAGAAAGTGGTAAATCTAAGCAAACCGCAAGCCCGATTCGATGGATAATCGATCCACTCGATGGAACTGTAAATTTTGCTCATAAAGTGCCAATTTTTAGCATAAGCATTGCCGCTGAGCTTGAAGGGGAAATAGTATGCGGTGTGGTATATCAGCCTATGCTCGATGAATTATTTGTCGCAACAAAGGGAGAAGGCACCTATTTCAATGGTGAAAGAGTGCAAGTAACAGATTGCAATGATATTGCACGTTCCTATCTTGTGACAGGTTTCCCGTATAACGTAGGTGAAAATCCTGGCAACTGCATTGAGGTGTTTGTCGATATAGTGCAAATGGGGATACCTGTGCGACGATTGGGCTCTGCTGCGCTTGATTTAGCTTATGTTGCTGGTGGACGTTTCGATGGTTTTTGGGAAATAGATCTTAATCCTTGGGATGTAGCCGCTGGTATTTTACTTGTTGAAGAAGCTGGTGGCAAAGTTTCGAATTTCGATAGAAGTCCATATAAACTTGGTGATCGTACAATACTTGCAACAAATGGGCTTATTCACATAAAAGCAAGCGAATTAATAACAAGCTGTTCATTGGAGAGAAAAAGATGGAAATAGACGTTACATATATGTCAGGTGCGGGAAATTTATTCACTGTTTTCGATGGTAGTAAACACAATTTCTCGCAAAAAGAACTTTCTAAATTGGCAAAATTCTTATGCCACTCTAATCAATTTAATGGTGTAAAGACTGAAGGCTTAATTGTTGTTCATAAGCCAAAAGACGACCAGGTTGATTTTGATGTGGACTTTTTCAATCCAGATGGTTCGACGGGTATGATGTGCGGCAATGGTGGAAGATGCGTAATCTTTTATAGCCAAAAGAACAAAATTATAGATAAAACCAATCTTAAATTCAGATTTTCAAGTAAGATTTACAATGCAAGAATTAGCGATAAAATTGAGATTGATTTTGAGCCACCTAAAGAAATACGCCCATTAAGTATTGATATAAATGGTCGAAATTACAATGGTATCTTTGTTAACGTAGGCACTGAGCATTTCGTTTTAGAAATGCGCGCCAATTCACCTGAAAGTTTTTACAGACTTGATATAGCAAATTTAGGTCGTCAAATTCGCCATCACAGCTATTTCGCTCCGCGTGGCACAAACGCAAATTTTTATTTTGAATGGAATGGAAAAATTTTACTCCGTACATTCGAGCGTGGAGTTGAAGCTGAAACAGGAGCTTGTGGGACCGGTGCAATTTCAACTGTTCTTGCTCATCAAATAAATAATAAAGCTAAAAGTACAACAGAAGTTATTCCAACTTCGCGCATTCCAGTTTGGGTCGATATTGCAAGAAATGGTAATGAAATTGATAAAATAACTCTTTCGGGTCCAGCTGAAGTTATTGGCTCTCAAATAATTCACTTACCTGAAAACTTTATGGAGATCGAAGTACGTATTTGACGATTTCTGCCGCCGTTTTTGCTTGATTTACATCAATTTCCAGATAAAACACTGCTCTTATAATTTGATCATCAAAATGGCTTAACAATAAGCCATTTTCTTTACATTTATCAATAAATGTGTGTGGATTTATATTTTCCGACAGTTCAAAACGCACGATGTTTGTTTGTACGCGCTCAAATTTAACATTTATTAGCTCGCATTCAGAAATTAACTTTGCAAAAAGACTTGCATTCTCATGATCTCTTTTAAGCTTGTATATATTATTTTGAAAAGCATAAATTCCAGCAGCTGCAAGCAAACCGACTTGACGCATTCCACCACCTAATATTTTTCTCCAATGGCGTGCTTTATCGATTAACTCTTTGCTTGCAACGATGAGCGACCCAACAGGAGCTCCAAGCCCTTTAGATAGGCAAACTGAAACCGTATCGAAATACTTTGCGTAAGAAGCACCATCGATACCTGTTGCCACAATTGCATTCCAAAGGCGTGCCCCATCAAGGTGTAACTTTAAGCAATATTTATCGGCAAAAGCACGAAGTACCTGTATATATTCGATTGGAGCAATTGTTCCGCCGTGACGATTGTGAGTGTTTTCAACACAAACAACAGTTGTCTTTGGGAAGTAATAGATATTTGGGCGGATAGCTTTTTCAATTTCATCAATTTTTGGGAAGCCATA
>DAIPLL010000095.1:0-5350 GCA_036769265.1 Kapaibacterium sp. (SeqCode) | reverse complement strand
AATTTTGGCTTTTAATGATTTTTATTAATATTGGGCTAATAATTGTCATAGCTCGATTATTTCAATTACAAATATTAAATGCGTCCTACTACAAAGAAAAAGCACGACGACAGCATGAAACAAAAGTAAGTTTAAGTGCACAACGTGGCAATATATACGACCGAAATGGGAATTTGCTTGCTTCATCAGTCAAGAGTTATTCAATAGCGGTTGATCCTAACCTGCTTCAACATAAAACAGAAATTTTACAAATAATCGAAAAAAACACAGGAATTTCAACTGAGACATTAAACAGAAAAATTTTATCAGCAAAAGGATCTTTTGTATGGCTTGTTCGTGGGATTACCCCAGAGAAAATTAGAGATTTACTTTATATAAAAGATAAAGGACTAATTTTAATCGAAGAACCTAAACGCCAATACCATTATGGCACTCTTGCATCACAAGTGATAGGCTGCACAGATATCGATAGCAGGGGGCTAACAGGTATAGAATTGAGTTACGACAGCATACTTACTGGAAGAAGTGGCTATATGGTTATGTTTCGTGATGGACTGGGGAGGCTTCGTCCATCGGCTGATTTACCAATCATTCATCCAACTAATGGTTATTCAATACAGCTAACACTTGATATTGAATTACAACGGATCGTCGAATTTGAATTAATGCAAGGAGTAAAAAATTCGCTTGCAGAATCTGGAACAGTAGTAGCAATCAAACCTTCAACAGGCGAAATTTTGGCTATGTCAACCTATCCGAACTTTAATCCTAATGATCCAGCTACTTATATTAATTCCAATATGCGAAATAGAGCGATAACCGACGTTTATGAACCTGGTTCCACATTTAAAGTCGTTACCGCAGCTGCGGCAATCGAAGAGAAAATAACATCTCTCAACGATAAATATAATGGTTTTCAAGGCGAGCTACATTTTGCAAACTATGTCATACGCGACGTTCATCCGCTGGGAATTGCAACTTTCAGAGATGGGCTTGTATATTCGAGCAATATTATTTTATCAAGTGTTGCAGCTAAAATTCCTGATTATAAATTTTATAAATACATTCGTGATTTCGGTTTTGGGATTTCAACAGGCATTGATCTACCTGGAGAAGTTGCAGGAAAGATTCAACGTGCCGAGCAAATGAATGTTTCTGCAAAACGTTTTATTGGTTTTGGTTATGGTATTATGTCCACACCGTTACAATTGTTAAACGCTTTTGCAACGGTTGCAAATAAAGGAATAATGATGAAGCCATATATTATTAACGCCTTGTTTGATGAAAGAGGGAATTTAATTAAGAAGTTTTCTCCCGAAAAAATTCGACGCGTTATATCTGAAAACACATCAAAAATGCTTACAGATGTACTCAAAGAAGTTGTTGAGAGAGGAACTGGAACAGCTGCAAAAATAGAAGGCGTTAAAATAGCAGGTAAAACAGGTACTTCGCAGCAAATTGTTGATGGAACATACTCAAAAGCAGACTATAATGCATCGTTTGTAGGATATTTCCCAGCAGACAATCCACAAATTTGCATTATTGTATTTCTGGATAAACCTAAAACAAGTATTTATGGCGGTTCAACTGCTGCACCAATTTTCAAAAATATTGCTTTGCGTTGGTTATCTTTAAAGAATCACTCACCTAACGAAAAGGACATAGAGAATAATCCTTGGGATACAGTTTACGTACCTAACATCAATGGTTTGTTACTAACTGAAGCCGAAAATATTTTGTCGGAATTAGGATTACGATGGTCATCTTCTTCGAAGGAAGGCATTGTAAAATCAACATTTCCAAAAGCAGGCGAAAGAATTTTACGTTCAACAAGTATTAAAATTGAGACTATACAAGATACATTATCTTTGGAAAAAATGCCATCAGTTGTTGGCTTGTCACTACGGCGTGCAGTAACAATTTTACACACTTCGGGTATAAAAGTTAATATTCGTGGTTCTGGTAGAGTTGTTCGTCAAATATGGGAGAAAAACAGTAAAGGTGAAACCACTTGTACACTTATAGCAAATCCAGATTAATTTTAATATTAAAGATTTTAAATTATTTATATTGAACAGTCGTCTAAGTTATTTAACAAATTCCGGAGGAAAATGAAAGGCTTCAAAAACCACTTGTTCAACACTGTTATTAAGGTTTAAAATGGAAAAATCAAAAGGTAAAATTTTATGGATTGATGATGAAATTGATTTACTAAAACCACATATTATTTTACTCAATCAACGTGGCTTCGAAACCGATACCGCTACAAATGGTGAAGATGCAATAGAAATGGTTCGACGTACACACTACGACTTGATTTTTTTAGATGAAATGATGGTCGGCATTAGTGGTTTGGAGACACTTTCGGTTATAAAAGAAATCGACTCACGAACACCAGTAGTAATGGTAACAAAAAATGAAGCCGAAAGTGTAATGGAGGAAGCAATAGGTAAAAAAATAGATGATTATCTAACAAAACCAGTCAATCCAACACAAATTTTACTTGCCTGTAAAAAATTTATCGAAGGGGAACGTATAGAAAAGGAACGTTTTACGCAAGATTATCTTTCAGGATTTGCACAGTTATCAGCAAAGATGCTCGAACCACTTAGTTGGGGCGATTGGCGAGATATATATATTCAACTTGTAAATTGGTCAATTGAACTTGATCGCCATAATGAAGAAGGTCTTGCTCAAACATTGCAAGACAAATGGAAAGAGTGCAATACGGAATTTTCAAAATTTGTCGAAAATAATTATTATGATTGGATTCATCATCCTGATGATAAAAGAAATGAAGAATATCCTATACTATCGCCACACGTTTCTGATTACTTTGTACTACCACACTTGAAAGAAGGGAAAAAAATATTTTACATAATAGTAGATTGTATGAGATTAGATCAATGGTTAATGATGCGTGAGCATTTAGAGCCATATTTTTCTTTTAAAACAAATTATTATTCTTCAATATTGCCAACTGCAACACCATATGCAAGAAATGCAATTTTTGCTGGTTTATATCCAATAGATATAAAGAAATACTTCCCACAATGGTGGAATGTAGATTCAAATACAGAAGATCACAAACAAAATGCTTATGAGAAAGAACTGCTCGAAACCTGGTTGGAACGCCGTAGGATTAAAACTAATGGCAAAGTTGGTTTTATCAAGATTTTTGATACTGATTTTGGGAAAAAAATAGAGCGTGAGATAAAGGATTATATGGATAATACAATTACAGCAATAGTTATTAATGCAGTTGATATGATTGCACATTCTCGATCGGATTACGCTATTCTTAAAGAAATAGCACCAGACGAAGCGGCATATCGTAGTCTTACAAGTTCGTGGTTTAAGCATTCCAGTTTATTCGGAATACTCAAGTCGCTTGCAGAAAGGAGAGACATCAAAATTATTCTTACAACAGACCACGGTTCGATTCGTTGTATGCGCGGAGTAAAAGTATTAGGCGATAGAGACACATCAACAAACTTGCGTTATAAGTTCGGGAAAAACGTGAAAGCCGATAAGCGACATGCAATGCAAATTGATGATCTTACAAAATATAAGATACCATCAATGGGTATCTCTGTCAATAATATTATTGCTAAGGAAGATTACTACTTTGTTTATCCAACTGACTATCATCAGTTCCTTAATAGATATCGAGACAGCTTTCAACACGGCGGAATTTCACTTGAGGAAATGATTGTTCCAATAATTGAGCTTGAACCAAGATAAAACCTTTTGTATTTATTACTTTATTGTTATATTTGAATTATGGAAACGCAAACATATACAACAAAAAGTGAGGAAGAAACAATTTCCTTAGGCGAGAAGTTTGCCGAAACCTTGAAGAAAGGTGATATAGTACTGTTTTATGGTGATATAGGTGTCGGGAAGACTGAGTTTATTAAAGGTGTTTGCAGATATTTTAATGTCAGCGAAATTGTTACAAGCCCTACATTCACTATAATAAATCAATATAATGGCATAAATTCTGGCGAACAAATTACAATTTATCACATTGATTTATATCGAGTAAAAGACAAGAATGAATTAGATGATATTGGGCTTGAAGAATGCCTTTATTCACAAGATTCGATTAAACTGGTTGAATGGGCTGAAAATTCATTTAACATTATTAAATTCATTAATTATAAAATCACTATCAAAGCCGATTTTGAAAATGTTAATGAGCGATTGATTGAAATTTCCAAGATAAATTAAGACGCATAAAATATTTAAAAAAGACTGCCCCAAAAGGCAGTCTTTTTTAATAAATAAGTGTTTTTTCTTAAAATTTTACTTTTAAAACATATTAAATTTGTTATGACTGTTTGTAATTTTATAAAAATAATAACTCAATAAATCGTTAAATATATATAATTCATGAGATTTTATGAAAAAATATTTACTAATAATGCTTTTGATAATTATAAGCTCTTGTCAGGTTCAAGATGAGAAAATATATTCTATAAACAAAGATAAACAAGATATTTCAACAATTCAAATCAAACCAAAAGATACTACTATTAATGAAGGATCTGTTAAAACTGGTGAAAATTTTATTGACACAATCGAAAATAAAACTGTTATAGATACAGCTCTTTTGAACAGAAAAATTGTTACAAGAGCTACATATCAGGCAAATCATATTAACTCACTTAGAAAAGCGATAGATTTATACAATAGCAATCAATCGTTAAATATGTTTCTCACCAAATTTGCTTTTGATGGTCAAGAAGCATCCAAACCTATAAATTTTAATTTAGAACCCAACAGTATAACTTATTCTTTTAACCAACTTTATAATGAAGGTTATTTATCAGGTAAATTCATATTAGTAAATTTATCGGAAGAAAAAGATGGGAAGATTAATGTAGATATAATGTTCCAGCATAAACAAGATAAAATTTTCCGTTTCGCTATGTCATACGATAAAAAGCGAGATATTTTCGTTATAAATGCTGTCTTTATACCTAAAAAATATGATGAGCAAACAGTAAAATTTTATCGGCGTTTGTATTCAATTTATTTGAACGACGATAATTTCGGAGTTTAATGAAATACTTTTTTAACAATAAACTTTCTGAAATACCTTTCTTTATAAGTCTGCTTACTGCTGCAGCCATTTTTTTAATTGCTTATTTTTTTGATTTGTCTATCTCACTTAGTTCAATTATTTCAATAATTTTTATTATAATTGCTATTTTTTTTTATTTAAAAAAAATATATATCATTACATTTATTAGCATATCGTTTGTGTTTGGAATTTTAATTTACTTAAATTTTAAAGACTATCGTTTGCGTAATCCATATCCTATTTCTCTTGAATTTAAAACTT
>DAIPLL010000094.1:0-5379 GCA_036769265.1 Kapaibacterium sp. (SeqCode) | reverse complement strand
CGTAAAATGTAACGCTTTCGGCAGGAATCACGAAAATTGGGACACAAAGCAACTCCCAACTAAATATGATTTGGATTTTACTTTTCCTGATAATCCTGTTTACTTGACTCGTCAGGATGGGCACAGTGCAATTGCGAATTCTGCAGCTTTGAAAATTGCAGGAATTAATCGACTAACAGATAATCCCATCGGCGGTGAAATTGTCAAAGACGAAAATGGCGAACCCACTGGGCTTCTTTTGGACAATGCTATGCAGCTTGTCGAAAAACACATCCCCGATTATTCGCTCGAGCAATATACTTCTTTCATAGAATTAGGTCTTCGCGAGCTTGCCCGCTACGGTATCACTCAAGCTCACGATATGGACGTAGAGACGCGTTTTATTCCAATTTTTCAGGAGCTCGAACTCGATGGTAGGTTGCCGATTCGTGTAAAATCATTCGTGCGTGCTCAAAATAATGAATGGTTGCGAGATAGTGTTCTTGCATACAAAGGCAAATATTTTAGTGTCCAGGGGTTGAAATACTTCGTCGATGGTGCTTTAGGTTCTTACGGTGCAGCACTTTGGCGTGGTTATGATGATGCACCAGCGAAACAAGGCTTTATGTTGCTCGATGAGCAAACGTTATTTAACCGTGCAAAGCGTGGCATATTGAGCGGCTTCGACGTTGCTTTCCACGCAATAGGCGACCGAGCAGTCAGCTGCGCCCTAAATGTAGCCGAAAAATTGCGTCAGGATAGCTTGCTCGGTGGGCGTGGTAGAATTCGCATCGAGCACGCCCAGATTATTCTCCCGAACGACGTCCAGCGGTTCAGCGAGCTTAATGTTATCGCCTCAGTTCAGCCGTATCATTACACATCGGACACAAACGGTATGGCACAGCGTCGGATCGGTTCTCGATTGCGTTATGCTTATAGATGGAAATCGCTTTTGGATGCTAAGGCAATTCTTATTGCAGGGAGCGACCTCCCAATTGAATTACCGTCTGTGATGGAAGGTTTACGCGCGTTTGTTACAAGGCGTGCTTCGCTCGATGGGCAGGTGCATTCTCCAGAAGAACGCTTGACTATGGACGAAGCTTTGAGTGCGTATTGTCGTACACCGCATTTGACAACTAATCAATTAAATGAGTTTGGCGCCATTGAGATTGGCAAAACTGCTGATATCACAGTCCTTTCAGAGAATCCTCATATATTAGAAAACGAACCAGAGGCTCAAATTGATCTATTGGCTACTATTGTCGGTGGGCGTGTTGCTTTCAAAAGCTGGGGCTAATCGCTTTGGTTAATAACTTATTTATAAGTAATTTTGAAGTTTGAGAATTTTGTATTGGGAAAAATCTGTGGAATTAGAAATAACTTCAGATATTGATAGAATTTTGGATGGGCTTAATCCCGAGCAAGCCGAATGCGTCCGCCAAATGAACGGTCCTATGCTTATTGTTGCCGGAGCTGGTAGCGGCAAAACAAAAGTGCTTACTCACAAAATTGCTTATCTTATTGCGAATGGTGTTAAGCCGTGGAATATACTTGCTCTTACTTTCACAAGAAAAGCTGCAAACGAAATGAAGGATCGCATAAGCAAGCTCGTAGGCTCTCGTGCGGCAAGCCAGATCACAGCAGGCACTTTTCATTCGGTATTTGCTCGTCAGCTTCGCCGTTGGGCTGAGCTTTTGGACTACAAAGATAATTTTTCCATCTACGACGAGCAAGACTCACTATCAATAGTAAAAAAAATTTTCAAGGAAAACAACATACCAGAGCGTCCAACATCTCCGCAAATAGCTCGCAGTATTATTTCAAACTGTAAAAATCAATTGATTGATTGGCAGAAGTTGCATTCTGATGCTAAATACCCTAATCAAAAAACTATTGCAGAAGTTTACAAACTTTACGATGAACGCCTTCGTTCAAATAATGCTATGGATTTTGATGATTTGCTCTGGAATTTTATACGTTTGCTCGAGCAAAATCGAGATGTGCTGGAAAGTTATCAGGATACTTATCGCTACATATTAGTTGATGAATATCAAGATACTAATCACGCTCAATATGTCGCTATACAATTGCTTGCTAAAAAATACCAAAATATATGCGTTGTTGGCGATGATGCCCAAAGTATTTACGGTTGGCGTGGTGCTGATATTAAAAATATCCTCAGTTTCAAAGATGCCTATCATAATGTGAAAATTTACAAACTCGAGCAAAATTACCGCTCTACTCAAACTATTTTGGAGGCTGCAAACTCAGTAATTCAAAACAATTCATACCAAATAAAGAAAAAATTATTTACTCAAAACGAAAAAGGCGAACTCATCGAGCTTGTCGAATGCGATACAGATCAAGAAGAAGCAGAAGTAGTAATCATAAAAATTTTAAAAATAATTGATAAAAATAAAAACTTAAATGATATATGTGTTCTATACCGAACTAATGCACAATCGCTTGAACTGGAAAAAGCGTGCCGCAAGTATAACATACCTTACGTAATTTTTGGCGGTATGTCCTTCTATAAGAGGAAAGAAGTAAAAGATGTGCTTTCTTATTTGCGTACATTAATCAATCCGAACGATACTGAAGCAATTCTACGAATTATAAACGAGCCTTCTCGTGGAATAGGCGAGACAACTCTCAAGCATATCGAAAGATACGCTTATGATCACCGCATCAGCTTTTTCGAAGCACTGCAAGAAGCAAGCGAAATAGACGAACTTGTTGCTCGTGCGAAAAATTCTGTTTCTCAGTTTGTTAGCTTTATCGAAAAATATCGCAAAGCACTTGAAACAGAGCGTTATGAGAAAGTTGTACCCGAATTTGTCAAAGAAACTGGCTTGATACAATTTTATCAAGAAATTGGCAGCGACGAAGCCCAAGAAAAGATTGCAAACATCGAGCAAGTCATAAACGATATTGCTTATTTTGCCGAAGAAAATCCTGAAAGCACTCTCAATGATTACCTTCAGCAGATGGTTCTGATGTCAGATATTGATACCGAAACATTCGATCCGAACAGATTAACTTTGATGACAATGCATTCTGCGAAAGGTTTGGAGTTTGATTATGTCTTTATAACTGGAATGGAAGACGGACTGTTCCCAATTTCAAGGGCTTTATTCAATCAAAACGAGGAGGAAGAGGAACGCCGGCTGTTCTATGTTGGCATCACGCGTGCCAAGAAAAAGCTTTGGCTTACTTATGCGAAACGCCGTATGCGTTTCGGTGAAGTTTCCTATCAAAAAACATCTTCTTTTTAGAAGGAACTCGATAAGTCGCTCCTTAAACATATAGATCCACAGGGCAAGCCAATAACAACTTTTTCGAAAAAAACATCTGGTTTGGGCTTTAATAATACACATCTGAAAGAGCAAGAGCCTGATTATTCTTCATACTCACAGATCGAAAAAACAGTGTATGATTTCAGAGTTGGCGATTTGGTGCGGCACTCACAATTTGGTGTCGGAAAAATTACGGGATTAAGTGGTGAAGGCTCATTACGCAAAGCAACCGTAAATTTTGCTAATTTTGGCAAAAAGCTTTTACTTTTGCAATATGCAAAATTAGAATTAGTCAAGCAGAGCGAGTAATGAAAAAAAACGTTGGATATGTTGATTGGCTGATACTTATTCCGGTTGTTGGGCTTATGCTTTTCAGCCTTGCATTTGTTTATTCGGCAAGTGCCACAATCGCAGAGCTGAAATTTGGTTCGCCAGATAAGCTATTTTTAAACCATGGGCTGAGAATAATAGTAAGTATAATTTTAATGCTTATCGTTTCTAAAATAGATTATCACGTTTGGCAAAAAATAAGTAAACCATTACTGATATTAAGTATATTTTTGCTAATACTTGTTCTTTTTGCAGGAGAAGCCACTAAGGGTGCTTCTCGTTGGTTGCGGTTAGGGTTTTTCAGCTTTCAGCCATCGGAATTGGCAAAATTTGCTATGGTGTTGCATTTTGCAACTTTGCTTACTCGCAAACAAGATGTAATCAAAGATTTTCGTACGGGATTTTTGCCGTTTATTATTTGGGCTGTGATAATTTGTGGGCTTATTGCTTTGCAACCGAATTTTTCCACGATGACGGTGATTTTCCTCATCGCAATTAGTATGATGTTTATCGGTAATGTGAATCTAATTTATCTCTTTGCTACTGGATTTATCGGGCTTGGCGTTGTAGGGGTTTATGCTATTAGCGCTCCTTACCGAATGAACAGAATCAAAGCTTTCTTTGGTATGCACTCGGGTGGCAATCCAATCGAAACGGTAAACTATCAGCTCAACCAAGCTTTAATTGCCATCGGAAATGGTGGATTGTTTGGAGTAGGTCCTGGACAGAATCGTCAGAGTCATCTATTTTTGCCGGAATCTTATGGCGATTTCATTTTCTCGATTATTGGCGAGGAATATGGTTTTATCGGGCTTTTAATAATTATATTTGCTTTTACTTTAATTTTCTGGCGCGGGATGATTGTTGCAAAGAAGGCACCAGATAACTTCGGCTATTTCCTTGCCATTGGTATAATAATTACTTTTGCGATTTATGTATTTGTCAATGCTGGTGTTAATACGGGCTTGCTCCCGACAACGGGTGTCCCTATGCCTTTTATAAGTTATGGCGGGACGGCTGTCGTTTTCTATGCTGTGGCTATTGGCATTTTGCTCAACATTTCTGCACAAGCAGGTGTTTTCCCAAAAACCGACAAAACAATTACTCAGGAGAACGAAATTGAATAGACATTTGGTATTTATTTTTCTTTTGTTTGCAGTTGGTATGTTCCTATTGCGTCGATACGAACTTGCAGTGGCAAACTTGCTTGCATTTTTAGGCTTCGCACTTAGTGATTTTCGTTTGAATTTAGTCGTATTATTTCGTTTACCGCACGTATGGGAATACCGTTTTCGCATTGTTGGCAATATAATTGGCTATACGTCAATTACTGCAATTTTTGTGATGATTGCTTTACGTTTTCTTAAAATTTACAACTTCTAAGCTATATGATAAAATTACCAATCAGCTCAATCAACTTTTACTCAAATTTTTACAAAAAGTTCACAGATGGAGAAAGTTTCATCGAAAGCCGCTTTCGCAGCAGAAATTTGCTTGATGATGAAACGTATTTGCAAAAAAAGGCTCAAAGCTTCAGTGCAAGAAAGCGTTCGCTTCAAATAATATCTAAATCTATGCAAAATTTGCATTTAACAGATAAGCAGACACAAAATCTTAATTCTATCACGCAACACAACACACTCTTTGTTACAGCTGGGCAACAGGTTGGATTCTTAGGCCGACCGCTTTATACAGCATTAAAAATTGCGACTACATATAGCTGCGACAAGCGGCTGAAATTGCGTCATCCACAGTTGTATTTTCTGCCGCTTTT
>DAIPLL010000093.1:1747-5391 GCA_036769265.1 Kapaibacterium sp. (SeqCode) | reverse complement strand
CTCAACCCAAATGCGCAAATTACTCTTGAAGGTGCAACCTCCGGTGCAGCAAACGAACCCGAAGGGCTCGCCCTTGCAAAGCGTCGCGCCGAAAATGTGAAAGCTCGTCTTGTTGATTTGGGCGTTCCTGAGAAAATTATCAAAACATCAGCTGTTGTAACTCCGCGCTTCCCATCCAATCAGGATTTTCCCGAAGGCATCGATGAGAACCAACGCGTTGATATTTTCGTAAGCCGTGCTCCTTTGCAGGAGTATGTTGATTTGCAGAAATACACCGAACTCGAAGGCAAAATTTCTCTTCTAATTAATGCCGAGAATTTTGAGCCAAATTCACTTTTCGAAATCACAAATAACTTTACAAATGAAACAATTAAATTTAAAAATTCGGGCTTAGTTGAAATACCTATTAAAAAACGTATTGACAACATTGAAGATAAAGTCCTGAATTATCAAATAAAAGTGGGGGATAAGACTTACATTTTCACCGACACGCTTGCTATTTCAAAATTATCAAAAGAGATAGTAGAACTTAATTTAAATAATTTCGAAGCAATTTTGCGCTTCGATTACAACAGTAGCCAACTTAGCGACGACAACAAAGGTTTGTTGCGTCAGCTTTCCGAAAAGCTCCCAGCTAATTCAACAATTCTGATACTTGGTTCGGCTGATGCTCTTGGCACCGCAGAACGCAATATAAAGCTTTCACGCGAGCGTGCTTCAAACACTGAAGAATTCATCCGCTCAATTGTTGGGAATAAATTTAAAATCGAAACTGGCATAAGCAACCAAAAATTTGATGAAACCACACCACAAGGTAGATTCCTTAATCGTTCAATTAGAATTAGAGTTAAATAAAATGGAAGATAAAAAATCAAACATAATTTACGAATATAAGTGCTTAGATCACGGATTTGTGCGTCTGGTGGATTGGATGGGCGACGATACCTCCATCGTACAAGCTGCACGCGTTTCCTATGGCAAAGGCACAAAAAGCGTCAGCGAGGACACAGCATTAATACGCTATTTGATGCGAAATATGCACACTTCGCCATTTGAGATGGTGGAATTCAAGTTCCACGTGAAGTTGCCAATTTTTGTTGCACGCCAGTGGATACGCCATAGAACTGCAAATGTCAATGAATATAGCGGACGCTACTCCGAAATGCCTGATGAATTTTACCTGCCTCAGCCCGATCAAATTCGCTCGCAAAGCAGCACAAACAAGCAAGGGCGTAGCTCCGAAACTATCCCACAAGCCAACGAAATCATCTCTCGTATGCAAAAAACACAGCAAATCTTACACGACGAGTATAGCGATTTCTTGGATATGGGGCTCGCACGTGAGCTTGCTCGTATTAATTTGCCTCTTTCGAACTACACCGAGTGGTATTGGAAAATTGACCTACACAACCTTTTCCATTTTCTGCGGCTTCGGCTGGATAGCCATGCTCAATACGAAATTCGTGTTTATGCCGATGCTATTGCTAAAATCATTAAGCAGATTGTCCCAATTGCTTATCAAGCTTTCGAAGACTATACTTTAAATGCCGTTCGTTTTTCAAAAAATGAACTTAATGCATTAAAATTGATGATTTGCAACGATATTCCTTCGGATGAAACTCTATCGTCGCTTGGTCTTTCAAAACGCGAAATAGCAGAGTTTAAAGAAAAAATTAATAAGCTTTAAATTTTTGTTTGGAAAATAGCCTTTTACTCATTATTTTTGTAGTTCAAAAATATTGAAAACAAAAATAAAATAAGGAAATGGCTCATCATAAGTCAGCATTGAAAAGAATAAGACAGTCGAGAAAAAGACGTCTATACAACAGAGCAAATAAAAGACTTGTAAAACAAGCTATTCGTGCTGTGCGCGAAGCTAAAACTCACGAAGAAGCTCTCCAGCTTTTGAATAAAGCTTATAGCGTTTTGGATAAAGTTGCTGCTCGTGGTGTTATCCATAAAAACAAAGCAGCCAATCATAAATCAGCTTTAGCAAAAATTGCAAAAAAATTGCAGGCAACCGAAGCAAATTAATCTTGCTGCACCCGTAGCTCAACTGGATAGAGCATCTGACTACGGATCAGAAGGTTTGGGGTTCGAATCCCTACGGGTGCGCTAATTTTCCTTAAACTTTTAATCATCAATAAATTTAATCTTTTTTTGCAATTTCTATCGATCCAAATCCTAATGCATTCTTTTCTCCTATCCCGCTATAATATGCCAACTTTACTATGTTTGGATCCCCAATTAGCCTAAATGGTGCCATAAATCCTTTTATTTTTGCTTCCGCCTCTGTGTTCTCCTTTATTGTAATCAACTTCATCACATTCTCGGCTCCGCCTTTCTTTTCGATATAATCCCTATCGAATTCTATGTGCAAAAATTCTTCATATTTTTCATTATATAGCACTTTGTATTTATTTTTCAAGTTCGTGCAAAGAACATCAACTACTTTTTCATCCGTTGGTTTCAAATAAATTATCCTATTTTCTTTATTTTTTATCGATGCAACCGTCGGTGATTGCATTACAAACTTCATATCATAATCAAATTTCGGTGCCGGTTTAATAGAAACATTCAAGATTTTGAAATTAGTGCCGCATTCGTTCGTTCCTATAAATATATTTTTGGTTTCAAGCAAGCCATTCACAAAATTTAAAATTAATGTCTCTTCAATCGGCGACGATAGGTTGAATCGCACTAAGCCTTCCCCAATAATCGAGTTCTTGTGAACTGTCATCTCCTCGAAAAAAAGCCGTGAGAAGTTAAACAGCTTGAATCTTTTCCCGCTATCTATCGAAAAACCTATCTTGTGCAACCACTCAGCAAAGCGTGGTCCTGCATTGGCAAAAATTTTATAAATTGCTGCACTAAGCGGATAATTGTAATTTATCGGAATTATGTATTTTGCTTTTTCTGGTTTTAAGATTACTTCTATTCTCATTTTATTTTGTTTGTTTCTTTTCAATATTATCTGTAAAAATATCCTTAAATTTAGTAAAATCAATTGTCAAAAGATTGTTGTAAAAATAATTAAATAATTTCTCTATTTCTGAATGTATGTTTTCTATATTAAAATTCTTTATCTTACTATCTTTTAAATCTAAATGGGCAATACTATTTCTAATCTCGTGCAATTTTATTAAATTTTTATGCAAATTTGAACGTTCGCTATTGATTATTGAAATATAATTCTTGTTATACAAAAATTTAGGTAAAGCTTGTTGTATTTCATATTTTGTATATTTCCCATTGAATACTAAAATAAATTTCTCCAAAATTGCCTCCCAAAGAGCAATTACCACAAGTCCATAATGTTTTGATTTCCACTGATGATTTGCTATTTTTAAAATTATCTCCAAATTGCTCTGGCAGTCAATTATTTCTTTTGGGATCGACAATAGCTCGTTCTTGATTAAATTAAATGGTTCAGAGGTTGCATCCTTAATGTTTTCTATACTTTTTATGACATTATTTGCATAATCTTTTATATTGTTGAAATAATTTAACTTGTAGCAATTGCTAAAATTCCTCAGAGCTTCAGCTAATTTATCCATATTATCATTCTTTTTAATTTCGCTGTTTTATTTAATTTCAGTTGATACATCAATTAGAATTGGTTCTATATTCTACGGAGGACTCGA
>DAIPLL010000093.1:0-1737 GCA_036769265.1 Kapaibacterium sp. (SeqCode) | reverse complement strand
ATCATACTTTTTAAGTAATTCCGATAAAGCTGTGAAATCTTTATACTTATTATAAATTTTTGCTGCATTAATCCAGTCTATCACTTCTGAAAACACTTTGAATTCTAATATCGGGGCGCAGTCATTATGCTGTGGATCGCTCTTTAACTCGAGTCCTCCGTAGAATATTGAACCAATTCTAATTGATGTATCAACTGAATTTAAATAAAACAGCGAAATTAAAAAGAAAAACGGTTGATATCGCAAACCGTGAGTTATATCAAACGAGATTTTCGTGTTTTTTGTCTTGATTTTTGTCAGCAGACCGAAAATTTTCCAGATTTCTTTTTCATTCTCACCAATAGGTATAAGATGGCATTCAGTTTCAATTCCCAGATGTCCACCGAATGCCTTTGCAACGTAATCAAGATATTCTGGATGCTCCTCAATATTATTGTTTTCTATTGCAAAGCTCAGTTTGCCGAATATTCTAATGTCATTTTCATTCAATTCTGTCTCATTTTTTGTTTCATCAAGTTGCAGGGAATGTGCATATAAAGTATCCCACATCGACTATTGAGTGCCGAATATATACACTTTTGAAAATCTTTTTGGGAAAAGCCGAATTATTGCCTCACCGACAAATGGCGTTTCCACAGGTGCGGCATTCGGATTTCTCGGCAAATAGTATTTTGCTTTGCGATAGTTTCTATCGTTTATTTCTTTTAGTACTTTTTGACCTGTCCCGAGTATTAAAAATAATTCTTCTGCCATTACAAAAATCCTTGAATTAGATCGCATAATTCTTTTGGTATATCAACCCCATCAAGAGCATTCCTATCAAACTTACCTATCTCGAATGTAAGCGGATTCTGCTTAACTATCACAGATTTATTCTCCCAAACTGAGTTAATTATTGAGAGTATCTCCAATTCAGCTGATTTGCAGGCGCCAATCCACTCAGCTACAACATCCTTTTGGCTGGAGATAATTATAGCCGCATTGCAAGCGCTCATAATAATTTGATTCTTTTTATCTATGATACCTCCACAATCAACAAACACAAGCTTTTTCGTCTTTCGGAGTTCATTTATTTGGCTTGCGGTAATTTGGGGAAAATCATCATCGAACACTTTCTTCTCTCGAATTGCATCTCTCAGCTCTTGATTTATCTCGCCCGACCAATTACCTTCGCCATCGGGGCAGGCACGGAATATGAAAAAGTCATCATTATACTCTATTTTTGCTGTCAGCATTTCCTTTATTTTTTGCAAAAATACACTTTTACCGCTGTGCGGTGGTCCTACTATTGCAATTGCTTTGTTTGCTTCAATTGACTTGGATTGTTTTTCGCTTTGCAAATCATATTTTGTTATATAATCTTTGATTTCCTCCAAGGGTATTATATCGCCGACTTTAAAACTATTTGCAACGTGCGTCTGCACAACTATTCCGCCCACTCGTGGGTCGAATACTGCCACCCAAGCAAATGAATGACACTCGTGCACAAGATACGCATACAACCAAATTGGTGACTTCCCGTATATGATAACACCTTTCGATTGTTCCGCATTTTTTGGCAAACTGATTGTCGGCAAGTCTTTTACTTCAATTATTCCATTGCCAAGTGTTACTATCTTCAATATCTGATATTTATCGTTTGCATCGATCATTTCAAGCTGCAAGTTCTTCATCTTTTCCCTTATATTATTTTCAATTCAATCCAGCCATAAGCTTGGGCGATTTTCCCATCGATTA
>DAIPLL010000001.1:475-32596 GCA_036769265.1 Kapaibacterium sp. (SeqCode) | reverse complement strand
GTATCCATCTGATTGCTTGAATTGTGCACCTTATACTTATGCAACAGGTAGTTTTAAAATTGAAACAATACCACCTCAATTAATCGTTACAAATACAAAGTCTGATTTTCTTAAAACTAAAGACACAACCAAGTTCCAAATTCAACTTAAAGACAAAGACGGAAATAGTCTTCCGGGTTTCGATGTGAAAGTTAAAGATCCATTTATTGGCTCAAATGAGTTCTTAACTATTGGTAAAACTAATCAAAATGGACTTGCTTTTTATAATAGAATAATATCGGAAGATGCCGCAAATGGAGATTATGAGCTAACTTTTTTGGCTACCAAGGACACAACCAGAGTTGATAGAATTTTGGATACTGTTCGACTTACTCTTCGTTCAGATCTAATCAAAAAAACTATTCATATTGTGGATACACTAAGGCTTCTCGTTGATATTGAACCTGAAGTTGATTTGGAAATCAATATAGGTAAAGTGATTGAGTATTCACTAAATATTACCGATGAATCAGGAGAAGCGATTGGTAATGTAGAAGTATGGGTCAAAAATCCTTTAGTGTCCAATAATTTTTCTTTAGCCGGCAAAACAAATCAAAGCGGGAAATATGTTTATAAATACTTGATACCTGAAGGAACTAATCCTGTGGACTATGTTTTCGAATTTTATGTCAAAAAGGAGGGCTTTCGTCAGTCTGAAGTTCATAAACGTAAAGTCTATATTTATCCAAAAGGATTATTTTTAACAGTTCTTCCTTCGAAGGATTTGGTGCTGTTTCCTAATGATTCTACTTCTTTTATTCTGTATGTTCGAAATGCTGAAAACGAGCCAATTAGCGGTGCCGTAATATTTGTGCTGGATACGTTATCAGGAAAGACGAAATTTACAAAAGTTGATACAAGTGATGCAAGTAGTAGATTTATATATAGTATTAAAATTCCCGTTAGCGCAGCAGGTGAACATCATTATAAATTTGTAGCAAAAAAGTCTGATGAAAATACGGATACCCTTCATCGTAAAGTAATTATACAAAGTGGTTCTCGTTGCTGGACATATGCTTATGGAATGCTTGAATTTTGCATAGAAGGCGAAGGTAAATGGGAAACTGAAGAAGGCAAACCAATACTAAAAGCTAATAAAGCAATAATAATAAATGACCTGTTAATATTCGAAGGCGATCTTGCATTAGACACTGTTAATTTATCTTTGAAAGCTGACGGGAAATTCTACATTAAAGAGATTCCACTTCCTGGAGGTGGAATTGGCTCGTTCACGGTTGCCGAGGGATCTTATGAACTCGCATTTGCTGGTTCTAATGGCAAAATAACAAATTTTGCTAATGCTTTCCTTGAAAAAATTGCCGGCTTTGATATAAAGATTACAGATTTGCAATTAGTTGGTGGTAGAAAGGCTGAGGGGATAAAATTCTCTGCTAAAATGTCTATTCCCGGTATTGCAGCCGGTTGTAATGAAAAAGGTAGTGAAGAGCAGGAAACAGAATTTGAGTTGAAAGATTTGGAAATATCTAAAACCAAAGGGATCCAAATAGGTGGATTTAATGTGCAGAATTTAGGTTTTAAATCATTTCCGAACTTTTGCATTAAAGAACTTACTGGTAGTTACGATGATGAAAAAGATAAATTAGCTTATGGAGCTAACGTAAAGATCCCATTTGGAGAAGTTGGCGGTGGTCTCGCATTTTCAAAAGGAAAACTTGATAGTATAGGATTTCGACTTGAAGCTTCTTTTCCTCCACTTTTCGTAATAGGAACTTCAACTGTTGGTATAATGGGCTTCTTTGGACATATTTCGAACATAACTAAGCCTGACATAGAATTTGAACTTGGTGGAGTGCTTTCTGATATTACATCAGAAAGTTTGTATAAAATAGATGTGAGTGGACATTATAAATCTCCGAGTACAATAGGATTGAAAGGCGAAGGAACAATATTTAAAGACCCTCTTACCGGAAAATGGCAAATAAAAGGAGGTCTCCAAGGTAGTATCGATTTTGCTGAATATCAAATGGATCTATCAGGCAATATAAATGTTGGAACAAAAGATGAAAAAGAGTACTTGCTAAAAGCTGATGCTAATATGAAATATAATATGAAGCAAAGCAAGTTTTCTGGTGCAATGAGTGGTTCTATTACTTTACCGAAATTCAACGACGGCTGGCCCTACGATTGGATTAATTCTACACTTGGTTTACCTAAAACTACAACTGCAAGCGCAAGACTGATTTATGGGAATATGAAAACTCTTTGGGGTGATGCATATTTCCCTAGTCCTGTTGGGAATTTGAGATTTGTTTTGGATTTGAAGAAAAGCTGGGGTGAAGATGGTTTCTTTTTCTTCGAAAGAAGCACTCCAAGCTCAAAGATCGATGTGAAAGTTTACGAAGGTAATAATCTAATTTTGAATGGAGATTACACACAAAATATTTCTATTAATGATGATTGCGAGAAATTTGTAGTTAGAATTATTGGCAACACCAGAATTCCAGTTTCTGAGTTAAGGTCACCAGATGGTACAATATACAAAATAGGTAATCTCGACCCTAATAATTTAATCATACATTATGCTAATTCTTATAATGAAAACAAATCTTTTTGGACTATTACAAGTCCGAAAAAAGGTAATTGGATTATTACAGTGAAAGATGCACCAAGTAACTTCAGCCTCTACACATATATTTTTGATAAACCGCCTTTCTTCAGAATAGAAACGCATCAGAATAATAAAGATATTATTGTTACTTGGGAAACTTCCAGATTAAGCGAAACCGGCTCTATCGATTTATTTTTAGATAATGACACTTATGGCGAGAATGGTATATATATAAAAAGTGTAGATGCAAAGTTAGGATCAACAACATTAAGCGTAAGTGACTCGCTATCATTATGTCTTTATTTTGTTTATGCAGTTTATGTTGGTAATAACTATGCTCTATCAAGTTATAGTGAAAAACCTGTTTTAAATTCAAAAGCAATCCTTGCTGCACCAACAAATTTTACAGCAAAATATAACTCAATAACTGGCAAATATATAGCCGAATGGACACCTTCGCAAGACAATGATGTCGTAGGTTATATAATTTACTCTGTTGATGACTATGGTTATGAACAAGTTGTAGGAAGTGCCTCAAAAGGTCAATCGCGAGCAGAATTTTCAGTACCATCATACCTTATGTTTAAGGTCAAAATAGTTTCTTTTGACAAAGATGGACTCAAAGGATGCCCAACATCACCGCAAAAAATAATTGTCGGAGTAAACGATATTGAATCAATTCAAAGAAACAGTCTTAAAGGATTAATTATCTCCCCAAATCCTGCTTCGGGTTATATTGAAATACATCTTGATAACGTCATTCTAAGCAAAGCAAAGAATCCAGTCAAAATCTACAACACCTACGGCGAGTGTGTGAAGACCGTAGGGGCAAATAATTATTTGCCCCTACAACGCATTGACGTATCCGATTTGCCTGTCGGGATTTATTTCATTCAAATTGGTAATTATTCAGAGAAATTTATGGTGGTTAGATGAGGATTTTGTAAATTTGTTCAAAAATTTTAAAAAGAAGTATGATGATTAAATTAAACAAGCTATTCTATTTTAATTTTTTATTCTTAATTTGTTTTGATATCTATGCAACAGAGAATTATTTTAATCTACAACTAAATTACCATATCAATAGGATGAGCTTAAAAGACCAGACAAATCAGTTAATTTACTTCGATTTATTGAATACTCTTGATAATCCGAAATTACAACTCAAAGGTTTTTATATGTCAGATGGACCTCATGGGATGAGGGATGGATATGCTACTTGTTTTCCTGTAAGTAAGGCAATAGCTGCTTCTTGGGATTTAGAACTTGCTAAAAAAGTTGCAAGCTCGATTGCAAGTGAATTCAATGCAACGAATAAAAACCAGATATTAGCACCATCATTATACCTTGAAAATGATCCACAAAATGGAAGGAATGCTGAAAGTTATGGCGAGGATCCTTTTCTGTGTGCTATGATGGGTGTTGCAAATGTCGAAGGTTTTCAAGAAAGTGGGTTGATTGCAACACCTAAGGCTTATATTGGAGAACTGATTCAAAATACCAGATTTACAGATACTATTTGGATGAATGATTACACAATAATAAATCATTATGGTTTCCCTTTTAAAAAAGCTATCCAAGAAGGCGGGGCACTTTGTATTATGAGTGCTTATCCAAAAGTAAATGGTATTTATGCGTCACATAATCAGCATTTGAACGAGGATATTTTGCGGAATATTTTTGGATTTCCATTCTATATGATTTCAGATTGGAATTCAGTTAAAGATATAAAGGCTGGAATCATAGGTGGGACTGACCTTGCTTTAGGTTCATCTTCTATTAAAGACAGTTTGTTCGAACTTGTTAGTTCAGGGCTTATCGAATATGCCAATTTTCATAGATCACTATCAAGAATATTGAAAACTAAGATTGTTGCTGGATTAAATCGTAAAGTATTACCAACAGATAAAGCAAACCTTAATAGTACAAAAAATAAACAAGTAGCATACGAAGCTGCTACGAAAAGCATAATATTATTGAAAAACGAAGATCATATTCTTCCTATTGATATTGGGAAAGCTAATTCGATTGCGTTAATCGGACCTGGTGCAGATGTTGCCTTGTTAGATGGATATGGGAGTAGTTGGGTAACCCCATTGGATGCAGTTACACCGAAGGAAGCTTTTTACAAAACTTTTGGATTTTGGCGAGTGGAATATGTTAAAGGTTGTGATATTAACAGCACAGATACTTCGTTGTATATGAGGGCAATTGAAACAGCAAAAAGCAACGAATATGTGGTGTTCATTGGTGGATTAGACCATACACAAGAAGGTGAGGATATTGATAGGGTTGGAAATTCCATAGAGTTACCAGATTGCCAGCAAAATCTAATAGTAAGATTAGCAGAAGCCAATCCTAATATCATTGTTGTGATAGAAAGCGGAGGTACGGTATCTCTGTCTAAATCTATTGATAAAATCAAAGGTTTAATTTATGCATTTTATCCTGGACAAGAAGGCGGCAAGGCAATTGCTGATATTGTTTTAGGATTGGAAAACCCATCGGGTAAACTTCCTACAACTATTCCAATGAATCAAAGTCAATTGCCCGTTAGAGATAAAGATTTCAATAATGACTATGGTGGTGGATATTTTTGGTTCGATAGAAACAATTTGAAGCCACGGTTTCCTTTTGGTTTTGGTTTAAGTTACACAGAATTTCAAATTTCAGATTTTAAATTAGATAAGGACATAAATACTGCCGGCGAAAAAATAAAAATCAGTTTTAAAGTTAAGAATATCGGCACAATGAAAGGTGCCGAAGTTGTTCAAGCCTATTTTAGTCCATTTCAATCAAATAGTAAATATTTGAAGGGATTTAAAAAAATTTACCTCCAACCTAATGAAGAAGTAGTCGAAACTATTGAAATTATGCCTCAAGACTTATTTATTTATGATACTTTGATTAATCAATATAAGTTTCCCGAAGGCAAATTTACAATCTTAATTGGAAATTCATCAGAAAATATTCTTTATATAAAAGATATCACGATAAATCAATCTTCAAAGCCGGATTTGGTTATCAATAAGGTATTTACAATTCCACCTTCACCAAAACCTGGCGACACTGTTTGTTTTGGTATAATAGTTGCAAACTATGGAACAAAAGAAATTACGAATTCAAAACTCGATATAATTATTGAAAGCTCTAACTTGGGTAGTTTTTTAAATGATACAATAGTAAGTAGTATTAAGCCAAATAGCATTTTATTTTTAATATCTAATTACTTTGTTATTCCAAAAGATTATGATAAGCCCCAAATAGAATGTAGAATAACAATTAAACCACAAAAAATTGAAGAAGTATATACTGATAATAATTCAAGAAATCACATTATTAATGTTTTCAATCCACAATTTATCAATCCATTATTATTAAATATAGCTTTTCACAAACCTGTGACAGCTTCTTCGGTAAGTGATTCTACCACAATACCTGAATATGCAGTCGATGGATTACGTAATTCTCGATGGTCATCGGAATTTGCCGACAACCAATTTTTTATTATCGATTTAGAGAAAACTTACAATATACATAGGATAGAAATTGATTGGGAATGGGCTTATGCCAAATCATATAGCATTCTTACTTCAATTGATGGTAAAAAATGGGTGAAAATTTATGGGACTGAATTTTCGCAAGGAAAAACAGAAGAATTTTACGTATATCAATTAGCTCGATTTATAAAAATTGAATGCACAAAAAGAGGCACCCCCTGGGGATTTTCAATTGACGAAATTGTTGTGAATGGTATTCCATCTTATCTTAGTAATATTGAATTCGATAATAATTATAATTCAAATATTAGGATATATCCTAATCCAGCTAACAGTATCATAAATGTTGAAATATCAGACAATTTACCTAGTTATAATGATTTTCATTACAATTTATTTGACATAAAAGGGACAGAATTAACTAATTTTACTAAGGTTTATGCTGATTTTGGCACAAATAATATTGTTATTAACATTAGTAATTTATCAGCAGGCAAATATTTCTTAAAAATTGGTAATGAAGTAATTGGTTTTATTAAATTATAAAACTGAAATAATAAGGTCGATTAAAATGTGGAAATTTGTTGTTGTCTTTTTACTTTTATTTTTAAATGTAAATATAATAAATGCAAAAATATTTGAAGTTAACAACACAAGCTCAGTTGGCAAAGGTTCGTTGAATGAAGCCATTAATTTATGTAATTCAAATTACGAAGCCGATACAATAGTCTTTAAATTGCCAAAATCTGATAATAATTATGACGAAAAGTCTAATAGATGGACTATTTTACTCAAAGAATCTTTGCCGTACTTAACAACAGGATATATTTATATTGATGGCTTATCTCAGAATATATTTTTAGGAATTTCAAAGGAAGCACCTTCTATAATTATCAAAAACGCTAATAATTTAGAATTTGCCTTTGGTATTTTTTCTCCAAACAATAAAATTTCGGGTCTGATAATCCAAGGTTTTAAATACGGTATTTTGATTTATACAGAATATGCAAAAAACAACATAATATTAAATAATATAATTGGTACTTTCGAAGTCGACAATGAAAATTTAGCCAATGAAAACGGAGTATTAATTAGTGGAAATTCTACAAACAACGTTATTGAAAATAATCTTATTTCGGGGAATACTCAAAATGGGATAATGATATTTTCGAGTAGTAATAACAAAATAGTAAATAATAAAATAGGTTCAGATATTTGGGGAGTGAAGGCTAACCCCAATCTTGTGGGAATATCAATATCCAAATCTGAAAATAATGAAATTGGTCCGAAGAATATAATTTCGGGCAACAAGGATATTGCAGTATTATTAGTTGGGAAAAACACTCGTTTAAATAGAATTATCGGTAACCTTATTGGAACTGATTCTTCAGGAAAAAAAATTCTCCATAACGACAAAGGAATAGTAATAAAAAGCTTGGCTAATTCGAATCAAATAGGCGGTTCACAATTACACGAAAGAAATATCATTTCCGGTAATCTACAAATTGGGATATATATCGAAGCTGCCGATAGTAATGTGATAATTGGGAATTATATAGGGACAGATATCACCGGTACAAATAAAGTTGCTTCAGATAATGACTCTTTAATGCAAGGCAATGGAGTTGAATTTAATATTGTAGCTAAGTATAATAGGTTGGGTGGAGTGTCATTTAACGAAAGAAACATAATTTCTGGAAATAAAGTTTATGGAATTGTTTACTATGGCAATTGTAGTTATAATTCTGCAATAAACAATTTTATAGGAACCGATTATACAAGCAAAAATCCATTACCAAACGCAACGGGAATTTGTTTTGATTGTGCTTCTAATCATAATGATGTCATTAATAATGTTATTTCGGGTAATATCAGCTATGGTTTGTTCTTTGTAACCAGAGGAACCAGCCACAATAGAATGTTTGGTAATATGGTAGGTGTTGACTCGAGTGGCACAATTGCAGTGCCAAACGACATTGGAATGGTTGTTTCGACTGGTGCAGCATATAATATTATAGGCGGTGAGAAAACCGAAGATAGAAATATATTTTCGGGAAACAAATTAAGTGGCCTTATGATAACAAATACATTAACAGAATATAACATAGTAAAAGGGAATTACTTCGGAACTGATATTACGGGAACAAAAAAAATACCAAATTTGTATGGAATAATGCTTTCTTCGTTTCCCAAACATAATACAATAGACAGCAATCTAATTTCGGGTAACTTAATGACTGGAATTATTCTAAATGAGCAAGCTGATAGCAATTTGATTATTAACAATCTTATTGGTACCGATATAACTAAAAAGAATAATCTTGGTAACGGTTCAGTGGGTATTTATATTGATAATGCATCATGTTCGAACATTATTGGAACAGATACAACGGGCAATGTAATCGCTTACAACAACGGGGCTGGAATATTATTGCAACACTATAGGACAAAATATAATCGTATTTCTTGTAATTCAATATATGAAAACAAAGGTTTAGGTATTGATATTTTTCCCTATGGTCCGAATAAAAATGATTATAAAGATACTGATGATGGCACACAAAATATGTTAAATTATCCAATTATTGAACTTTGCAGTTATGATGACTTTTCCCAGTATTTAACAATTCAAGGAACTGTTGATTGCTCATATCCCGAATTTTCGATAATAGAATTATTTGAATCCTATAAAAGTAGTAATAATTCTTATGCCCAAGGCAAGAAATTTTTAGGTATAGCAATACCGAATTCTGAGGGAAATTGGAAAACCATAATAAGTAATACACCTAAAATTGATCAAATCGTTGCTATTACAATAGATAAATTTGGAAACACTTCTGAATTTTCTGAACCAAGTAGTGCAATAACAGGTTTTGATGAAACAATACCTTTTAATTTTGATCTTGTTTTTTATCCAATCCCATCTATTGATAAATTGATTATTAGAAATTCAAAAAATACTCTAAAAGATTGTATTATAAGTATCTTTACAATTAATGGAGAACTTGTAAGTAAGAAAGAATTTAAGAATAATGAAACAGATTTAATAATTTTAGAACTAAAAGACTCAAATGGATCAAAATTATCAAATGGGGAATATCTAATATGTATCTATGATATTAATAAATTACTTACTTTTTGCAAACAAATAATTGTTAGATAAGGGAAATAAAATGAAAAAAATATTATTATTAGTAATAATTATTTTTGCAAAAGTAAATATAAATGCTTCTAAATTCACTGTTATCAACACAAAAAGCAATGGTGCCGGTTCTTTAAGGAGTGCGATTGATAGCTGTTTATTAAATCCTGGATTGGACACAATTGACTTCAACATCCCTGTTTCAGACAAAGGCTTTAATCAAAAAAATGGAGTCTGGATAATAGTATTAAATGAAATGCTTACTCCAATAAGTACTGATAGCTTGTTGATTGATGGATTTTCTCAGACAAATAATCAAGGAGATAAAAATATTGATGGACCCGAAATATATATCAGTGGGAATAATAACTCAGTGGAAGTGGGCTTCTCTATAATGAATGCATCTAACATTACAATTCGTGGTTTTATAATCTCGGAATTTTTGTATGGGATACAGGTTTTTGGTCGTGGTAGTAAAAATATTATAATTACAGGTAACTATATTGGCACTGACGCCAAAGGAATTGAGAGAAAAAGAAATTACGTTGGAGTTGAACTTTTAAGCGGTGCTAACAATAATACGATAGGAGGAAAAACATTAATAGAAAGAAACTTGATTTCGGGCAATGAATATGCGGGGATAAGAATTAGCGATGCTGATAGTAACATAATTATAGGGAACTATGTAGGAGTGGATAGAACTGGTAAATTCTCTGTATATAATTATGACGGCATAACAATAGAAGGTACCTCTCGTGGTAATAGGATAGGTGGGCGATTAAAAGAGGAAAGAAACATAACATCAGGAAATATCGCTTACGGCATTGATGTGTTTGGCGCTGGAGCAAAATATAACTTAATTCAAGGGAATTACATTGGAACAGACGAAAGTGGTAATTATGCCATTCCCAATACTTATGGAATATTATTTGACGATAGGTCATCATTTAATCAAGTAGGTGGTCGAAACCCTGGTGAAGGGAACTTGATTTCGGGAAACACAGCATTTGGTGCTTATTTCTATAATAACGGTACTAACAATAATTATTTGATTGGAAACTTCATAGGAACAGATGCAACCGGTATTTTTGCAATCCCAAATGAAACTGGTGTCCATATTGATGGTGCAACTTATAGCAATTTGATTGATAGTAATCTTATTTCAGGTAATTCAGCAAATGGTATTACTATTTTTGCAACAAACACTAATTTTAATATTATTATAAAAAACAAAATTGGAACTGATGTTAGTGGCGCTAAACCGCTTGGTAATGGTTTTGATGGAATCCGTATCACTCAAGGTCCGGCTTACAATTTCATTGGTGGTTCTCCTCAAACAGCCAATATTATTGCTTTTAATGGTAGAAACGGTGTCTCAGTTGAATCCGAAAAATCAGATTATAATCTAATTTCATGCAATAGTATTTTTCAAAATGGAAATCTAGGAATAGATCTATCACCTGATGGAATAACTTTTAACGACGCTGGCGATAGTGATTTTGGTCCAAACGATAATCTAAACTATCCATACATTATTAAAAGCTACTTCGATGATATTTCTGGTAAGTATATAATTAATGGTTATTTAGATACAAAGGATATTAAGAATTCTGCAATAGAGATTTACTTAGCAGATTATAATGAAAAGGGAATTGGGCAAGGGAAAAAATATATTTCAACCACTTTCCCAAATGAAAATGGATTTTGGAGTGATTCTGTTTTAGCTAAAAAGGGAGATTCAATTATTGCATTAACTGTACAATACTACAAATCAGACATTTCTCCATTAGGTTTTTATGGTAATTCTTCAGAATTTTCTCCAAGTTTCAATATAATTCAAAATATAAATGAGAATTTAAGTACGGAAAAAATTATTATCTCCCCCAACCCAGCTTCGGGTTATATTGAAATACATCTTGATAACATCATTCTGAGCGAAGCGAAGAATCCAGTCAAAATCTACAACACCTACGGCGAATGTGTGATAACCGTAGGGTCGAATTGCAATGAACCCCTACAACGCATTGATATTTCACATTTGCCCGCAGGCGTGTATCTGTTGCGTATTGGACAGCAAACAGCAATGTTTGTAAAGATTTAGTTTAGAATTTTTATAAGATTGCCCCGTCTTAGAAAAAGTTGACACAAAAGCAGGAGAAACAAGAAATAGAGCAATCAGACAAACGAGTAAAGAAGTCTCAAAAAGATTACAGTTTGGCCTTTAAATTGCAGGTAGTAGAGGAACTAGAAAAGAGCTACTTAACCTACTTGCGGTCGGACGAAGGGAATTGCTATTTTACCTTGATAACAGATGCATATTCAAGGAAAATCGTCGGATACAATATAAGTGATAATCTTATGGCTGAAAACACTATAAAAGCATTAGAAATGGCAATTAAAGGACGTAATTATACCAATAGATCATTAATCCATCATTCGGATAGGGGATTGCAATATTGTAGCAAAGAATATGTAGAAACAGCAAAAAAGGCTAATATAACATTGAGTATGACAGAGACATCGAGCCCATATGATAATGCATTAGCAAAAAGAATGAACAGAACATTAAAAGAGGAATTTAATTTGTATAAAACATTAAAAACAAAATCACAAATTGAAAATGTTGTCAGAGAAGCAGTTGAGTTATATTATTGCTATAGACCACATTCGTAATTAAATTTTGCAACGCCAAATGAAGTACATAAAAATCCCCAACTACTCGGGGCAATTGGGGAATATTTGTTTTATTAAATCTGTCAGCTTATTTTAGGACGTTTCAACTATACCAAAACTAATCATTAATTTCCATCATCAGTTTTTTCTGACGGCGTGCGGCTTTGATGCGCGACATTCTTTTTTCGACCGAAGGCTTAGTATAAGCTGTACGTTTTTTATACTCACGTAATATTCCTGAGCGTTCGTATTTTTTCTTGAAACGCTTCAAAGCACGGTCGATATTTTCATTTGTTTGAAGTGTTACGCCTATCACTGCTTAATTTCACCTACCTTTCGTGCAGATAATTTAAGTTTAACATAATTTATGATAATTTTTCAATTAAACGTTTTTCGTTGTTTTTTTCGAATTGAACAACAATGGAAAATCCACCATTGCTGGTAACTTCTTTGTCGCGAACAATACCAACATCATCCCATACTGCGTGGTAAATAACATCGCCAATTTTATATTCGTCGCGTGGGTTATATTTTTTTGCATCTTCGCGAGTAATATGAATAATTGCTTTAGATTTGTCCTGCTCTTGCTCGATAGCATCAAGATTTACAAGCTGTGAATGGCGGCTTCTTGTGCATCGAGCCCATTGATGACGTCCGCTCTCCGTTTCAATTGGTTCACCGATAAGTTCGTGTTTAGTTTCTTTCATTAAAAAAGGTGAGTATAAAGTAATGTACTTTGCTCTACGAGACCTTCTTTTTATGGCCATAGTAAACTCTTTTTGAAAAAGAACAAAAATTATATACAAAATTACAAAAAAATTTGGTGAAAATCAATAAATTTATTAATATGCTATTTTAAAAAAGCATAAAATAAATATTCCACCAAAATTATTTTCTAATCATTACTTTATCAAGTTCAATTCTTTCCCGACCTCAGCAAAAATCTCTAAAATTTTATCCAAATGTTCTTTTTCGTGAGATGCCATATATGATGTTCTCATCATACTCATATTAGGTGGTACACCCGGTGGAATAAATGCATTTACAAACACGCCTTTATCGAATAATTTTCTCCAGAAAACAAATGCTATATCAACTTCTCCAACAATTACAGGAACAATAGCTGTCTTGCTTTCAACAATTCGGAACCCAAGCGATTTAAATCCATCACGCATATAGTTTGCGTTCCAAATAAGCTTATCAACAAGATCTGGTTGTTCTTCGAGTATATCGAGAGCTGCAAGTGATGCTGCGCAAGAAGCGGGAGTTGGGCTGGCACTGAAAATTATCGCCGGTGAATTATGTTTTAGGTAATTTATAACTCTCTCAGGGCCACCAACAAATCCTCCGAGCGAAGCAAATGTTTTGGAAAAAGTTCCCATCACTAAATTTTGCTTTATATCCTGGTTATAGTAGCTGTGTGTGCCACGCCCACCCTTGCCAATTACACCAGTTGCGTGAGCGTCATCAACAAGTACACGAGCACCATATTTTTCCGCAACTGCAATTAAATCTGGCAAATTTACAATTTCTCCTGTAACAGAGAAAACTCCATCTGTTACAATGAATTTGCCTTGGTTTTCAGGTATAGACAGAAGCACTTTTTCAAGGTCTTCCATATCATTATGCTTATAGCGTTTGAATTCGGCAAAGGCGCCTTTTGCCATCATTGCACCGCTTACAATGCAAGCGTGGTTTTCTTTATCCGAAATAACAACATCACCTTTTTGTGCAAGCGTTGAAATTACACCGAGTGCTGTCTGGAAACCAGTGCTAAATAGCAAAACTGCTTCGGTGTTTAAAAATTTCGCAAGACGTGATTCAAGCTCATTGTGAAGGTCGAGTGTTCCTGTAAGGTAGCGTGAACCTGAACAACCTGTTCCGTATTTTTCTATTGCTCTATGTGCTGCTTCTTTAACTCTTGGATGAGCGGTTAGCCCTAAGTAATTGTTAGAACCAGCCATAATCATTTTACGTCCGTATATCGAGACAACTGGTCCCTCGTTTTCTTCAATTGCGTGAAAATAAGGATATAAGCCTTGGGCTTTGACTTCATCGGCTCGCGTAAATGCAAAACATTTTTCAAAAATATCCACTTTCATCCCTTTATATTACTAATTTTTCAAATTGAATTGCAAAGTTATAAAAAAAATCTAACTTAAAAAAAGAATTAACTTAATTAACGATTTCTTAATAATGAAAATGGGTCTTTCTAATGAAAGATGTCCAACACTTTGAAAATGTTGGACATCCTGTTATTTAATTGTTTATAAAACTATTAATCTAAGAAATGCACGAATAAACCATCACGCAATTTAGGTTCAAACCAAGTTGATTTTGGTGGCATAATTTTGCCTGCGTCAGCTATAGCCATAAGTTCATCAATAGAAGTTGGATACATAGAGAAAGCAATAGCCATCTCGCCCGAACTTACACGCTGCTCAAGCTCGCCCAAACCACGAATACCGCCAACAAAATCAATACGTTTGCTTGTTCGGGGATCATCTATTCCTAAGATTGGATCTAATACGAATTTTTGTAATATTGATACGTCTAAATTTTCTACGGGATCTTCTATGTGGAAAAGTTTTTCTTTTGCATCTAAGCTATACCATTGCCCATCTAAATACATACCGATTTGTCCTTTTTTCTTTGGTGCAAATTGACCTTCTTGTTTATTGAGCTCGAATAAATCACCAAGGCGAGCTAAGAATTCTTCTTTAGAAAGCCCATTCAAATCCTTTACCAAACGATTATAATCCATTATATAAAGTTGGCTTGCTGGGAAAAGAACTGCAAGGAAAAAGTTATATTCTTCTTCACCTGTGTGATTTGGGTTTGCCTGCTGACGTTCGCGCCCTACTATTGCTGCTGCTGCTGAACGATGGTGACCATCAGCTACATAAAATTTATCCACACCTGCCAGAATTTCACGTATTTTGGAAATATCGTTCTTATCTGTTATCAGCCATACTTGATGACGAATGCCGTCAGTAGTGATTATGTCTGTATTTGGCTTATTTTCTATATAACGATTAACAATTGCATCAATTTCAGCATTGTCTTTGTATGTCAGGAAAATAGGTCCAGTATGGGCGTTCGTTACACGGACGTGTTGGCAACGGTCTTCTTCTTTATCTTTGCGTGTTTTTTCGTGTTTTAAAATTACATTATTCCAATAATCATCCACAGAGGCGCAACCAACTAAGCCATATTGAGTTCTATCAAACATTGTTTGAGCATAAATATAATAGTATGGTTCTGGGTCTTCTAAAAGCACTTCATCGCGGATAAGCTTTTGCAAGTTCTCTTTTGCTTTTTCGTAAACTCGTGGATCATAAAGATCAATAGAGGGATCTAAATCAATTTCTGGTTTACCTACGTGAAGAAATGAAAGTGGATGACCTTTTGCTTCCAGGCGAGCTTCTTCGGAGCTTAGGACATCATATGGTTTTGCTGCAACTTCTGCGGCAAGTTCTGGTTTCGGTCTATATGCTTTAAAAGGACGGAATATAGCCATTTTAATACCTTTATAATTAATGATTACTTTTCAAAACATCAATTACTTTTTGAGCGATTTCCTCACCAACAAGATTCTGTGCTTCGACGGTGGATGCACCAATATGTGGAGTAACTGAAACACGTGGATGATTAATCAAAGCAGTTTGGGCTTCTGTTGGTGGTTCGTTTTCGAAAACATCGATACCAGCAGCGGCAACTTTGCCAGACTGAAGACCGTCAAGTAAAGCTTTTTCGGATACAACACCGCCACGGGCACAATTTATAATAATAACGCCATCTTTCATCATTGAAATTTCTTTTTCACCAATAGCAGGACCTTCACCTTTTATAAGTGGCATATGTAGCGAGATAAAATCGGATTGAGTAATTACTTCCTCTTTGCTTACAAGTTTCACATCAAGATTAGTTTCTGTTACAAACGGATCGTGAGCTATAACTTTCATACCTAAACCAATAGCGCGTTTTGCGACTTCCTTACCGATGTTGCCAAAACCAAGTAAACCAAGTGTTTTACCAGTTAGTTCAATACCTTTTGAATATTCTTTCTTGGGCCATTTGCCTTGACGCATTTCTATATTGCTTTGATTAAGAAAGCGTGAAACAGCAAACATATGTGCAATAGCAAGTTCTGCAACAGATATTGATGAAGCACCAGGTGTATTCAGAACAGGAATGCCTTTTGATTTAGCATATTCAACATCGATATTATCTAATCCAACACCGCCGCGTGCAATTGCTTTGAGATTTTTACCAGCTTCGATAACTTCTTTTGTTACTTTTGTTGCGGAACGAACAATGATTGCATCATATTTCTCAATCTCATTTAATAACTCTTCAGGCGTTAACTTGGTTTCGACAACTTCAAACCCAGCTGCTCGAAGCATATCAGCTCCAATTTTTTCGATGCCGTCAGTTACTAATATTTTCATTTCGTTCTCCTTGTGAAATTATTAAACATTTTGGAATAAACTTTTTCTGTTTATTCCAAAAACTTATGCAAAGATAAATATTATAAAATTGAAAAAAAAATTATTATATTTGAACAATTTATCTCGATTTAAATTATGCAGGTAAACAAAAATAAATATACTATTGAAGAGTATCAAATACCAATTAGAAATTTTAATATTTATACAAAAAAAATTCACGTTGTTGGTTCGTTAAGCTATAATTACGCACTGATATTTTTGCACGATGGGCTTGGATGTGTTGAAAGTTGGGGTGATTTCCCACTTGAGCTTTCGCAAGAACTCGGCATAGATGCTTTGCTCTATGATCGTCGTGGTTACGGGCGATCATCTTCTTACGATTTTTCAGGCAAAGTAGAATACTTGAAAGATGAAGCTTTGTTTGTTTTGCCTGAAATTTTGGATGCATTCAAAATAAGTTATCCAATTTTTATCGGGCAAAGCGATGGCGCCACAATATCTTTGATCTTTGCAGGAATTTATAACAATTTGAAATCAATAATTGTCTCCATTGCAGCTCATACTTTTGTTGAAAATATTACAATTGATGGTATTAAAAACCTGATAAATAAATACACACAGGGAAAATTCAAACAAAAGCTAAATGAACTTCACTTTGGTAAAGCTGATACTTTATTCAAAGCTTGGACTTCTACGTGGCTTATGAGAGAGTTCCTAAATTACAATATATTTGATCATGTTAGGAAAATACATTCTCCAATTTTGCTAATTCAAGGTGATAGTGATGAATTTGGTAGCCTTGCCCAAATTCGTTCTGTTATTGATAACGCTCCTTCTGAAACCGAGGTGCATGTTTTTGATAATTGCGGTCATTTCCCTCATATTTCTCATAAAAATGAGCTTATAGAGACCTGTAAAGAATTTATCATAAAGCATTTAGGTAAATCTTAAATCTATTTGAATCGAATTGCCCTGACTGGGCTTATTTTTGAAGCAATAAAAGCTGGCAAAATAGATGCCATAAGCACCAAAATTAGAGTTAAAATTGAAACTGAAATATAATGAATTGCTGAGATTTGTATTGGCAGTGTATCCAAGAAATATATCTCGCTTTTTAAATGAATGAATTTAAATTGTTGTTGTAAAAAACTAAATGTAAAAGAAATAACACATCCAATTAAAACACCAATAATACCTATTTGCAGCCCTTGATTTAAAAAAATTCGAATAATCCCATTTCGACTTACACCAAGTGAACGCAAAATACCTATGCTGCGTGTTTTTTCGATGACTGTGATAATCAAGGTTGTGATTATATTTAGCATTGCAACAAGTGAAATGATCCCAAGTACTAGCGGGATTGGCTCCTTTTGCAACTCAATCCAAGCAAAAAGCGATGAGTGGATTTCATAATATGTCAAAGTCCAAAATGGGAAACCTAAAAATTGCATAATTTGGTTAGAAATAGAAGAAGCTTGAGTAATATCATCAAGAACAACTTCAATTTTGGTTGCAGCATTATCTTCTAAATTAAAAAGCTTGCGTGCAGTACCGAGCGGTATTAAAACAAGCGTCTCATCATAGCGCACCATACCTGTTTTGTATGTTCCAATAATTTTAAATTGTCTTATTTTCGATTTAGGTAAGCCATCTTGTATTTGTATGAAGTAGACAAATACATTATCGCCAATCTCAATAGCAAGCTTCTTTTGCAGTGGTTCGCCAAGAATTAGCTCACGAGCAGTGTCACTCGAAAAAACAGCCTTACCGTGCTTAATATATCTTCGGAAATCGATTATATCGTTGCTTGGATTATAAGATTTTATAAGCACTCCGTCGATAAAATTTTTGGAACGAATAAGCCCTTCTCGCTCGGCAACTTCCTGCAAATCATTAATATTTTTAAACTTAGTTTTTATTTTTTTTGATATTTCATTTGCATTTTTAATTGGCTCTTTATTGTTTTGATAAATTACAATATGTGAGGTAAATTTTGTTGTCGTCGAACGCAATTCTTGCTCAAAACCGTTTAAAATCGCGAGACTAAGCAAAAGAGCTACTACACCTAAAATAACACTTAAATACGAAACAAAACGAGCAAACGCAAGGAAACGGCTTTTTTGCGAGATAGCAAATTTATTTGATATGTAGCGATATAAATTCATTAATGATTAACTCTTTAAGTATAGACAAAAATAACATAATTTAGATTAGCAAAAGAAATAAATTATAAAGCATAATAAAATAATTTATAAATTTCAATAAATGCATTATTTTAGCGTTATTTAAAAATATTAAAAAGTCAAAATATAATAGAAATTTATGGATAAGAAATTTAAGATTTTAGTTACAAACGATGATGGTATAGATGCTCCGGGAATTAATGCTTTAGCATTAGCAATGCAAGAATTAGGTGAAGTAATTGTAGCTGCACCAGACCGCCAGCAAAGCGCTGTCGGACATGCTTTAACAGTGGCACGCCCTTTGCGAGTAACGAGAGTTAAGCGAAATGGAGTAATTTTCGGTTTTGCAATTGATGGTAGCCCCTCGGATTGTGTAAAAATAGCTTTATCAAATTTGTTAGAAGAGAGACCAGATTTAGTAATTTCAGGGATAAATCACGGACAAAACACTGCAATTAATATTCTTTATTCTGGGACAGTTGCCGCAGCAACAGAGGGGATGCTTGCTGGGATCCCATCTATAGCAATTTCGCTTGCTTCGCACGATGCAAGTTTACCTCTCGATGCTGCAGCAGAGTACGCAAAGATTGTTGCCCGAAAATTGCTTTTTAGTAATTTAAAACCTAATTTTTTACTCAATGTAAACGTCCCTGCAATACCAAAGGAAAAAATTCGTGGTATTAAAGTAACAAAACATAGTTCTTCATACTGGAAAGATACTTACGAAATGCGTTTAGATCCTTTTGGACGCAAATATTTTTGGTTTGCTGGTGAATATTGCATAGAAAATACTGATGATTTAGAAACAGACGATGCAGCTTTATCAAACGGTTATGTAACAATAACACCAGTGCATTTTGATTTTACTAAATACGATATTTTAGACAAATTAAGTGCTTTTGAGGAATAATTATGGCAAAAGTTATAGCCGTTGAAGATATTCAGGACGGGATGATAAATGCAGAACCTATTGTCAACCGCTACGGGCAAACTCTTCTTGCAGCCGGCGTTGTTCTTAATCAACAACATGCAACTTTTCTTAAAACTTGGAACATACGCACTATAAAAGTTAGTGCAGGAGCCGAAGAAGAGGAAAATCCCGAAGTTACAGAAGAAATGAAGCAACTTATATTGGATAAAATTTCTAAAAGAACAGATTGGACGCCACGAATTCCGATCGAAGAGGATCTATTTAGAGTTGCAATTATTCACCATGCAAAAAGAATGTCGAAAAAAAAGTAAAAAATTATGGACGTTATTAACAAATTAATAGCTCGTGCAGACGAATTCCCAACTCTGCCAACAATATATGCAACTCTTTCGGATGTGATTTCCAATCCACGCTCGACTGCAAATGATGTTGCTAATATTATTGCCGAGGATCAAGCCGCCGCAGCAAAAGTACTGAAGGCTGCTAATTCTCCAATTTATGGATTCCGTGGTCGTATTACAACCATTTCGCAAGCGATAATTTTCATTGGTTTTGAGGAAGTCCGCAATTTAGTAATCGCAATGGGGATAATTGATGTTTTCCGCAAAATGAAAGGCAATTTCCCTGTAAATCCAGTGGATCTTTGGAAACATTCTATTGCCGTTGGGATAATTACACGGCTTTTGGGCAAATCATTGCGAATTACAAATTTAGAAAATTACTTTTTGGCTGGAATTCTTCACGATATTGGCAAACTTCTATTCTTGAAATTTATTCCAGACGACTATGCAAAAGCTATTGAATATGCAATTGAAAAAAACTTGCCTGCACGCGAGGCTGAAAACTCTGTGCTTGGCATAAACCATTTAATCGCCGGCGAACTCCTTGCAGAACGCTGGAAACTACCGCAAACGCTTAAAGATGCTATACGCTATCATTCTGTCGGTAAGGTTGATAACGCTAATAACGTTCTCGTTTCCTGCGTGCATATTGCCAATACAGTTGCTTCACTTTTTGAATTAGGTCAAGCGGGCGATGATATCATACCAACACCAAATTTAGATGCATGGAAAGCTTTAAATTTACCAGATGATTTTTGGTCAAAACATTATGATAGTTTAATCTTAGAATATGAAGCTGCAATAGGTGTTTTTCTTTTAAACTAATTTTAATCGAAATATGGAAATTGATTATCCAATAGGCTATCTGCAAAATATCTATTACGAGGCAATACAAGAGTATATTGCTAACGACAAATTTTTAAACAGACTTCCTGAAGTTTTACGACAAGGATTAAATGTATTCCTGAAATTTCCCAACACGCAATCTGCTGCAATTTTTCTTTTGCGCGATGGTTCATTTGATTTTGAACTACACAGCTGCTACCCTGAAAAAAGCGAAGTAGAAATTAAAGAACTTTTTAACTATTACGTTCATTTAGGAACAATTGGCGAGGCATTGGCTACAGGAAACATAGCAACTGGTTCATTCGAAAACAATGGCATTAGTTCAATTTCTGTTCCTCTTGTCGCTTCGTGGGGCGTGCTCGGGTTAGTGCTGCTTAATACAACTGATGCAAGCTTATTGAATACTGAACTTAAAGTTTCGACTCAGCTCTTCGCCAGAATACTTTCATCTAATATTGAAAACATACTTTTGCAACAGAATTTGAAAGCTACAACTTCTGTTCTCGAACAAAAAGTTGCAGCTAAAACTATGGATCTTGCTCAAAGCCGGCGAGAGCTTAAAGCAATTTTCGATGCTGTGCAAACTGGCATAATTATTCACGATTGGGATACATTTAAAATAACCAAAATCAATCCTGTTGCACTGGATTTGATCAAAATTGAGGAAAATAAAATCATAGGACGACATATTTTTGAGTTCCTTGAGCAAATCGATTATAATTCAAAAAAATTTTCATCAGAGACTAATTATAACTTTGAGTCTTATCTAATAAATATTGAAGGCGAGAAAATACCAATTATTCGCACAACTTCTTTTGTAAATTTAGGTACATTAAAACAACGTATAGATTGCTTTATCGATATTACTGAACTCAAAAAATACCAAGATGAACTAAAAAAAATGAACGAAACACTTGAACTTAAAGTTCAAGAAAGAACTCTCGACCTGCAAATTTTAGTCAAAAAGCTCAAAGATGAAATTGAACAGCATAATAAAGTACAGCAAGAACTTAAATTTATGCTCGATAAAGAAAAAGAGCTAAACCAAATGAAAACGCGCTTTGTAAGTATGGTTTCGCACGAATTTCGCACACCTCTAACAGTAATTCGATCGGCTGCTCAAATGATTAGGAAATATCACGATAGTTTGACAAAAGAAGAAAAAATAGATTATCTGAATAGAATTTTAGGGACTGTTGATAATTTGACAGATTTAATTGAAAATGTATTGTTTATAGGTAAGGAGAAAGAAAACAAAACTGAAATTGACGCAAAAGAAAAGATAGATTTAATTCGATTTACTGAAAATCTAATTAATGAATTTGAAAGCACTTTGCTTTACAGACGCGAAATTAATTTTAGTACAATTGGTTATCGCGACAAAGTGGAAACTAATGAGCGTTATTTACGATTAATATTGATGAATTTACTTTCAAATGCTGCAAAATACTCATCACGAGATACACCAATTGAGTTAAAGTTATATTTCAATGATAATAATTATACTTACCAAGTTACTGATTATGGCATAGGCATTCCAGAGGATGAACAAGAGAAAATATTCGAGTTATTTTATCGTGCTGAAAATGTCGGGAAAATTTCGGGGAGTGGAATTGGTTTGCAAGTAGTTTTGAATTCGCTACAGAAACTAAACGGTAATTTAGATTTATCAAGCAAATTAAATAAAGGAACAACTTTCACAGTTACTATACCTTATTGTGCGGAGAGTTAATATGAAAAAGAAAATATTAGTCATAGAAGATGAAGATAATATTAGGCAAGATATAGCTAAAATTTTATCAATGCAAGGTTATGAGATTTTCCAAGCAGAAAATGGACGCGAAGGTATAAATCTTGCATTTACTCACATCCCTGATTTAATTATTTCAGATATAATGATGCCCGAACTTGATGGTTATGCTGTTTTAGAAGAGTTGCAAAAATCTCCAAGCACAAACACTATTCCTTTTATATTTCTTTCAGCAAAATCATCAAGGAATGATGTCCGTGAAGGTATGAATTTAGGTGCTGATGATTATATTACAAAACCATTTGATTTCGACGAACTTATCGAAGCAGTAAATAAACGACTCGAAAAAGCTGAAAACACTGTAAAAAAATTTAGCACTAAATATGAAGCGCTTGCCGAAAGCCTTCGCCATTATATGCCGCACGAAATACGCACACCAATTAATGTTATACTTGGATTATCTGATTTCTTACGAAAAAATTATGACCAGACTAATTATAAAGAAGCACGTGATATTTTACTTAATATAAATGAATCTGCAAAACGTTTACAAAGACTTTTCGAAAATTATTTGTTTTATGCTAATTTGGAACTTATAGCAACTGACACAAAAGAAGTCGAAAAGCTTCGTTCCAAACAAACTCCACTTGCGGAGTATTTGTTGCGCGACATTGTCGTTTACTCAGCTGGTAATGCTGGACGTACTAATGATATTGAGCTTGAGTTAGAAGAAGGTAGCATAGCTGTCCCTGAAAATTATTTTATGAAAATGATCGAAGAAGTGCTCGATAATGCATATAAATTCTCTGAACGAGGTAAGCCTATAAAAATTCAATCAAATACCTTGCGAGGTTATTATTTTATTCATATCACTGATTATGGTCGCGGTATGACAAAAGAGCAAATAGATAATATTGCTGCTTATGTTCAATTTGAACGACGCATATACGAACAACAAGGTGCTGGACTCGGGCTTGCTATTGTAAAAAGGATTACCAAACTTGTTGGTGGAGATTTAATTGTCAAAAGCGAACCAAACATATTTACGACAGTTTCATTGAAATTACCGCTTGCAAAAAATATAGAAGAATTATAATGCAAGACCTTACTTTTACCGGTTGTATTATAGCTAAGAATGAAGAAAAATGGATAAAATCGGCAATCCAATCGCTAAAAGCGTTGTGCACTCAAGTAATAGTTGTTGATACTGGTTCTATTGACAATACCCCAAAAATCGCCACAGTAGAAAATTGCGAGCTTTATTTCAAGCAATGGAATAATGATTTTTCAGAGGTGCGTAACTATGCTTTATCTTTTGCTCGAAACGAATGGGTGATTTTTTTGGATGCTGACGAGCAAGTTAATGCTTTTGAAATCATTAAATACAAACCTTTATTCGAAAATAAATTAATAGGTGGTCTCTCCTGCATAATACGAAATTATCTTAATGAAGAACAAACAAATTATATCGAGCACCGCTATACAAGAATTTTTCGTAATAGAAAAAACATCCGCTACAAGGGTAGTATCCATGAGCAAATCGCAGAAAGTATTATTGATGAAGGATTTGAAATTGCTGAAAGCGATATTATAATCGAACATTTCGGTTACATAGAGAGTTCCGACGAAAAGAAGCAACGCAACCGTGATTTGTTATTGCAAGAATTAAATAGAAATCCATCGGATTATTTACTGTTCCACATTGCAAACACAGAATTTTCAATGAATAATTTCATACGTGCAAAAGAAATTTTTTCTGGCTTACTTTCATCAACAGAGCTGTCGTTTGAAAATATTGAGCTGGCAAAGTTGCGGCTTTTTCAAATAGCACTGCATCTGAATGATTGGAAATATATTGCTGATAGACAAAATACTAGATTTAGCAATAAGCATTACGAAGGACTCAAGCAATTTATTCTTTCAGCTTATTTTATGCAAAAGCATCAATGGGAAAAGGCTCGAACTGCATTACTTGCTGCTCGCAATTGCAATTCAAGCCTTGTAGATGCGAATTTAGTAGAGAAGAGTTTAAAAGCACTTGAAATTTTGTGTTTTGAAATTTAAATATTGATAAAATCTCAAATATTTATCTCTCCTTTTGCTATCTCTTTAAGCTTTTGTGTTACAAGCATAATATTGGATGAAATTTTTCTAACTAAATAGTAATTAATTGCTAAAACAATTATTAACCAAAGGGAAGTTACGATTGATACTAATAATAGTGTTGATTTAGAATTATCACTGAGCACTTTGGATGTTGAAATTATTATATCACCTATTTCATTTTCTAACTCTGCCAACTCATCAATATACTTAGTAACAACTTCAAACCAATATTTTGGTGAAATACCAATTTTTTGCTTATATAAATTTTTTATGTTAAATTCTATAATATCTCTTGTTTTTTTTGAGTTATCGTCATTTTTTATTAAATCATATTTTTCTTTTAATTCTGTGTTAGCATAATGATAATATTGTTCTTGCAAGAGATTGTTTTCATGGTATAACTTTGAAACATTAAAATGACCAATAAAATCTATACTATCGATAGTTAAAATTCTATTTATGTTTGCCCTCAGTTGACCTGTATTTTCCTTTATTTTTGTTAGATAAAAAAGAACATGTGATAATTCTCGAATTTCATTATCAAGATTAGATTTATCTGCAACTAACCAATTAACCTCTATTAAATTTTTTATTATGTGTGTATAATTATCTATTGCATCTTTGCTTGTTATAGATAATTTATCCACATTTTCTCTTAAAGGATACAGAGATTTTAGGTAAAAATTAAAATTAATGCTTTTTAAAAATTCTTTTATTGTAGGATCATTTATAGATAATTTATCTTTAAATTCATTGATATGTGTGTTGACTTTTTTCCTTTGCTCAATTAATTCATTTGCAAATATTTTTTATTGCTTGCCAAATAACCTGCAGAAAAACCTCTTTCTTTTTGTAACTCGTGCACTAGTTTATTTGCTGAAACAGAAATCTTACTAAGATTAGCAATTAAGTTAGATTGATAATAATTGTTATAAATTTCTTTTATAAAGATAAATGCAAAGAACAAACAAGTTATAAAAAAAAGAATTGAGACAAAATAAAGTTTTACTCTAATTGTATATCTGTAGAACAACATTTAAAACTTCCTCCAAATATTAAATAATGAAAACAAAAGTTATATCTTATTTTAGCATCGGTCCATAATGTTCAATCATATATTTGGCGACTGCTTCGGCTTCCTTTGGACGTAGTCCTTGTGCTGGCATCGGAGGATAAGCAGGATCGACTTTAACAGGATTAAGAATGAATTTTGCGAGTGCTTCGGGATTATTTATGTATTTAGGTAATACCAGCTTGTGTGGTGGACCGACAACTTTTCGTTCAAAGTCATGGCAAGCAATACATTTGCCTTTGTAAATATCTTCGCCGCTAATTTCTTGTATCCCGCGACCTGCTTTTGCAAGCATATCCTGATAAAATACTTCGTATTCCTGAGCTAATTTAGCTGTATGTTGAGCGTTAGCATAACGAAATACTAATTGCTCCTTCACTTGTGATATACCAATTACAATTATCAGCAGATAAAATACAAGAGAAATGTAAACAAACTTGTTCTTGCGAACCATTTCATATAGAAAATGCAACAGAACAAACAATATGAGCAATCCAATAAGCGAAAATCCAAAAATAAAGTCATTTAAAGCAGTTTTCGGTGTGATTATTAAATTTAATATATAAAACAATGGGAGAATCATTGTAAAAGTTAAAGAAACAGATAAATTGAACTTTTTAGAATATTCAATATAATCCTCATCAGCAAATGTTGGCTCCTCTTGCCATTTAAACTTTTTGATAAGGAAAGCAACGCCTGTCATTGCAAGAGATGCAGAAATGAAATGCATATATTTGAAAAATGCCGAAAAGCTTAAAGTCAGTTCGAGCATAGTATCAACGTCTGTCCATCGCCAATTCTCAACAGCCAGAGTTAATGATGCTATAAATATGTATAGCGATATTCCCAACAAAACTACTCCCCAGAAACCTGTGCGGGAGTGAAGAGTCTCAGTTTTTTGGTAAAAAGAGAGAAATTCTTCAGTCTGTTTATCAGTTTTGCTTGGATCTATTTTAGTTTTAAAGAACTCAAAGAAATAATTAAGTTCTGTTGCGTGCTGATAAATGTATATCAATGCAATTGATATTAGATACAATACAAAAGATATAATCAAATATTTGGGAACAAATGAATTCGATTGATGAAGCAACTGTATATATACCATAATTATAGCCAAAAAAGGCACAATACCAAGCCCGAATGCGAAAAGTTTCCCGCTTGTAATTAAATCTGCTAAATCTTTTGCCATATAAGCAAACTTTAATGATTGTTCTTTTCGAGCTTTGCGATTGAACCATACGGAAAGCGAAATACTACCGAACAATATTCCAGAATAGATTAGCAAAGCAGTTAGAGCAACCATCTGCAAAAGATTAAGAAGCATCAAATTTGCTTCAGACTGTGGTATCACTAACTTGTCAAGAAGTTCCATATCATAACCATTTATTTATTGCTAATAATTTGTCGATTGTTAAAATTAAAACAATACAAAGAACATATATATTAATGTCTCTGAATGCTCTTCTATATAGAGCGATTTCGTTGCTGTTCTCAAGAGATAGCAAAAATTTATTACGCCAGACAATTATAACAGAAGAAACGAAAATTATTGAGAAAAGTATTACATTTTGATAGTAGAAAAACATTGGATATGCCGTTGCAATCAGAGCAAGTGCAACAATCCATATAAAAGAGATATTCCCGATTTGTTTCAAAGTAAAAATATCTTTTAAAGTGGGATAACCTGCTTTTTTATAATCATCATTATAAATCAAAAACAAAAACCAAAAATGAGGTATTTGCCAAATGAAAAAGAATGATGCTATAAATAAAATTTTAGGATTGAGAAAGTCCCCACCAGCGGCAACCCAACCGATAATAGGTGGTGTTGCTCCCATAAGTGCACCAGGTAGAACTGCTATCGCAGTTTTTCTTTTCAATGGTGTATAAATTAAATTATACCATAACATTGAAAATATTGTAAGAGCAATAGCAACAATATTTAAAGTCAGCCCAATTAGAAAAAGTCCTGCTAATGTGCAAAAAATACTAAAGATTAACGATTCTTCTCGAGTTAGTTTGTTCGATGGAAGCGGTCTTTTGCGAGTTCTTTCCATTAATTTATCATATTTTCGTTCTTGTATTTGATTAAATGCAGATGATGCAATTGCAGTGAAGAATACAGCAAAAGTTGATAAATAAATGTTTGATTGGAAACCATCAAAAAGCAAAAACCCGAAAAAAGCAGAAAGAGCTACAAACACAGTAACGTTCAATTTAGCTAACTGTATAAAACTCCAAAGCAAGTATCCACGATGTATTACTTTAACTTTTTCTTTTATTTCGATTGTTGCCTTGCTCATATTTATTCTTTCATAAGAAGTAGATTTATAATTATTTGCAAATCTTTGTCAGAAATTCTGCCTCGCAACGATGGCATACTATATGGCGAGTAACCTTCAACAATTTCAGCGTCTGGTTCGAGAAGAGCTGTGCGCAGATATTTCTCATCTATATCAACGGTAATTTTATTTCCATTTTTAACGATAGTTGTTTTGCCTTGAGCTAATTTTGCAAAGGTCGGACCAATGTGCTTCGAGCCGTCCACCGTGTGACAACTTACACAAGCATAATTAACTAGTAGGTCAAAATTCTTGCTGCTACGTATAAATTTTAGATAATCACTTTCATTTTTAGGTTCGAGCTTGGTAATTTTTGGTGTTAGCATTGCAAGCTGTGGAGTCAAACTGTCCGTTGTTTGGCTATCGAGCCAAGCATAAAAAACATCCTCTGGTACAACGCGAAGCTTGGTGTACATATATGCGTGATTAAGCCCGCAATATTCAGCGCAAGCAATGTCGTAATCGCCTAATTTCTGCGGTTCTATTATCATATAAGTTTTCCTACTTGCAATCACATCTTCTTTCATTCTCAGTGCTGGGATGAAAAAAGCATGATTTACATCTTCGGATTGCATCTCGAGCTTAATAACTTTACCTACTGGAACATATAAGGTATCTGTAACTTTACCATTTGGATATGTAAAAGACCACGACCACATCCTACCTTTTACGTCTATTTTTAAAGCTACGTCCGAGATTTTACGCAAGCGGTAAAAATCTTTCCAACCGAGCCAAAACATTCCCAAAACAATAAATAATGGGATAACAATCCAAATAACTTCAAGCAAATTATTGCCTTTAATTTGTGTTGCAACAGGATTTCTCTTTCGGTTATAGCGAATGACAAAATAAATCATCGCAGCAATAATTCCCAACAAAAAGAATAATGAAATACCGACAATTATTAGCATAGCGGTATCGACTTTATCAGCATAAAATGAAGTTCCTTCAAACATATTTTTCCCTCATCGATATAATACGTCGAATGCAGTTAATACAAATAAAACTACTAATGTAAATATTATAAGGCTAAAAAATAGCTTAAAAATCGGATCATCGAATTTTATATGCATAAAAATATTAATAACCAATGTCGATTTTATTGCTGCTATTATCATAGCTGTAAGCAAAATATAGGGACCTAAATCAAGTCCAGCAACAGCAACGGTTACGCAAGTAAGCGAAAGAAGAGTGAGCCAAACCAAAATATTATAACCGTAGCCAGGTGAATGCTTATCTTCATCGTAAGTTACATTTTCTGCCATAAAGAACCTCCATCAATGCAAAAGATAAAATAAAGGGAAAAGGAAAATCCATATTAAATCAACAAGATGCCAATACAATCCACCAGCTTCGAGCCGTATATTATTTTCTTGATTAATCTTGCCACGTAGCAAGAATATAAGCATGAAAAGCAAGATCACAACACCTATCAGAACGTGAAGAGCATGTAATCCAGTCATCACAAAATATAGCCCAAAGAAAATAACCTCGCCATTGCTTAAATTAGCGAGAGCTTCGCCTCCAGGATAAATGCCGTGAGAAAATTTTGCTCCCCACTCGAAAGCTTTAATTACCATAAATGCGAGTGCAAGTCCAATTGTTGATAGCAAATAAAAGACAGATAACTTCTTCGAACCACGTTGTATTGCAACAATTGATAGCACCATTGTAAGCGAGCTTGTAAGCAGTATCATAGTATTTAAAGTGCCAAGAGCAAGATTTAGCTCCTTAGCAGCTAAATGAAATTCCTCAGTGTATTCGACACGATAAACCATATACATTATAAACAATCCACCAAATAAAATTAGCTCTGTGAATAGGAACAACCACATCCCCATTTTCGAGCCAAAATCATCCCTGTGGTGTGTAACTAATTGACTATTTGTATTCATCTTTTACAGCCTCATCATAATGTTCATAATCATAAGGTCCATATTTTATTTCTGGGTGATAGTTAAAGTTCTCAAATGGCGGTGGGGAACTTGTTTGCCATTCAAGGGTCATACTCCCCCAAGGATTTGCAGGAGCTGGAGCACCTTTTTTCAGTGCAACAAACAAATTGCCAAACATTAACAATAACCCCGTAACAAGCACCCACGAGCCAACAGTTGCAAAAATGTGTAAGTTTTGAAACTGCGGAAGATAATCGTAATATCGGCGCGGCATTCCTTCGTAACCTAATATGAACATTGTAAAATAAAGCATCAAAAAACCAATTGTTAAAATACCGACAGCAGTTAGTGCAATTTTTTCGTTATACATTTTGCCAAACATTTTTGGGAACCAATAGTGTAAGGCACCAAAAAATATAAATCCTGTCCCGCCAAACATTACGAAATGAAAATGAGCCACTACAAAATACGTATCGTGAACGTGAATGTTTGTTGCAACCGAACCAAGAATAAGTCCTGTCAGTCCACCTATCGAAAATAATACTATAAACGCCATAACAAAAGCAAATGGGGCGCTCATCCTTATGGAACCTTTATACATCGTTGCAACCCAATTAAATACTTTTACCGCACTTGGTAGTGCTACTATATAGGTCAAAAGCGAATATACCCAACGAGCTGTGTCACTCATCCCGCTTGTGAACATATGGTGTCCCCAAACGAGAGTCCCTATAAATGCAATTGCTAAGCTCGAAAAAGCTATTGCCTTGTAACCAAAAATATGCTTTCGAGCAAAAGTTGGAATAATCTCAGAAACAACACCCATTGCTGGCAGTATCATAATATAAACTGCTGGATGCGAATAAATCCAGAATAAATGCTGAAATAAAATCGGATCGCCACCCAAAGCTGGATCGAACAAACCCACACCAAATAATCTCTCTACTATTACCAAAAGAATCGTTATCCCAATTACTGGTGTGCCAATGATTTGTATCCATCCAGTTGCGTATAGTGCCCATACAAATAAAGGCAACTTGAAGAATGTCATACCTTTTGCACGCATCCGGTGAACAGTGGTAATGAAATTTATACCAGTCAAAATTGATGAAAAACCAAGAATAAATGCAGCAAGCAAAGGCAAAATTACTTGCGTTGATGTTCTAATACTATACGGGACGTAAAATGTCCAGCCTGTATCAATCGGACCACCGCTCAAGAAAAGTGAAACAATTGCAAAAATACCACCTGTAATATACAACCACCACGAAAGTAAGTTCAATCTTGGGAATTGTACATCTTCGGCGCCAATCATAATAGGCAAAAAGAAATTTCCAAATGCAGCTGGCAATCCTGGAATAATAAACAAGAATATCATTATTATACCGTGCAGTGTGAAAATTGCATTGTAAGTTTGTGGCTGCATTATTGTTGGTCCCATTGTAAGCATCTCAAGGCGCATAAGAACGCCTAATCCAACTCCAACAAGAAAGAACCCTATCATCGACCATAGATATAATAAACCTATTCTCTTGTGATCTGTTGATAGAATCCATCCCAAAATACCTTTATGTTTGCCCTGATATTCATAAAAACTTTTCACAGAAGTGGCGACACTATTGCTCATTGTTTATATCCTCCGAATTTTTTCTTTTACTGCGTTTTTTGGATTTGCCCGATATTACAAGTACTATGAAAAAGACGAAAGCTCCGAGGAAAATAACAGTTCCTGCAACTTTTGTTACATTAAAAACATACTTTTTCCCCTCTGGGTCGTAGCTGAAACAATATTGTAAAATTTTTGTTACAGTTGGCATTGATTTACCTTTAGCAGCTTCGCTTATGCTCATTTGCAAGTCGAACGGATTATACTCAATGCCTAAAAGATAACGCGCAACCTTTCCATCGGGGGTTAGAATAAAGAGAGCACCTGGATGTACGTAATCATTACCTTCTGGTTTGAAATAAAAACCAACTGCATCGCTTAGTTTGCGAATTGATATACTATCGCCAACCATAAATTCCCAGTTTTCTGCACCAAACGGGCGTTTCATAGAAGCAAGGTAGTTTTCTTTCCAGCGCTTTGCTTTATCAACACCTTCACGGTGATCAAAACTTATCGTAAGTGCCTGAAAATGTTTACCGGGCTCGAGCTTTACTTTATCCATCACATCGCTCATATTTGTAAGTAGCGGGCTGCAAATACCTGGGCAATTGTAATAAACCAACGATAGAATTGTAGGCTTTTTTATTATATCCTGCAACTTTTTCTTTTCTCCCT
>DAIPLL010000001.1:0-424 GCA_036769265.1 Kapaibacterium sp. (SeqCode) | reverse complement strand
GGCATTTGTAAATTCTAAATCAAGTGGCACTTGGTTACCCAATTTTTCAACTATTCCTATTTCCGGTGGCTTTTCTGCTGTTGAATAGCCGTATTGAAGCATAATTAAAAATAATATTAAAAGAATTTTTTTCATCTATTTGCTCCTTTATTCTTTTATTATTTCTATCAAGAATGAACGAAGTTGAGATATCTCATTATCATTTAAATTGTAAAAACCAGCTTTAAAACCATTATTGGGAAGAGTTAGAGCAACATATTCTTTGAAATTGCTATTGTTTGATTTCCAAACATTTGATTTCATTAAATAATACGATGCTGTGTTTTCGTCAAAAATAGCTTTTGCTATGATGCTTTTTATATCGTTGTCTGCAATTTTAATTATTTTCCCGTAAGCAATGCTCTTATTGATATTTGGAAATGCC
>DAIPLL010000014.1:0-17822 GCA_036769265.1 Kapaibacterium sp. (SeqCode) | reverse complement strand
ACGATGAAGAAAATAATATTGTTTCAACACGCTTTGTAGATGAAGTTGGATTGTTCGAATTTGACCTAATCCCCAATAAATCTTACCGAGTTAAATATGTCAACGAATGTAATGATAAATATTCAGCCGAACAAAGCTTCATCGTTCCCTGTTCTGATACTTCAACAGTTGTAATGCGCGCTATGTTCGAGTTTAATCCCACCGAGGAATTCGACTTAGTTGAAATAAAAGTTCCATTTTTCGTTACTGGTTATTATCAACCAAACACAAGAGAAAATCTTGAAGCTTTACGTCTAAAATTTGCATACAATTTAATTGGTATAGATGAAAAAACTAAATATATAGAAAAACCTGGTGAAATTTACGACCAATATACTGAGGAAGTTGAGCGTGCTCTTAACGAAGCCGCAGAAAAGCTTTATGATATTATCTCACTTATGGATAATGAATGTGTCGCAAATCCTGATTTTAAAGTGCAAATTAAAATCTTAGGTTATGCCGATCCTCGTTCTATAAGTGCTAAAGCAATTTTCCCTGATGCTGATATTGATGATGAAAAATTCGGGATTAAAGTCCAGCGTGGTACCAGAATGGATAATCAACTGCTTTCACTTCTTCGAGCATATTATACTGCCAAGTATTTTGAAAAATATATAGAGAGCCGAAATCACAAACTGAAAGAAAAAATAGTATGGTCTATTGAAGGTATGGGTGTGGATAGAACCGATTTGCCTGATAAAAAGAAACGACGTGTAAATCTAAAAATAATGCCTCTTTAATTACTCTAAAACAAATTCGACACGTCGATTCTGGCTTCGTCCATCTTCTGTGTCGTTCTGTGCAATAGGTTTCTTAGGTCCATAGCCCTTATATTTTAACCTTTTTTCGTCTATTCCATTTTTTATAAACCAATCGCGCACGGCTTTTGCCCGTGCAAGAGATAATTGCATATTATAGCTCAATGAACCAATATTATCGGTATGCCCTTCTATTGTTATCTTTATATCGGGATGTTCAAGCAAGAACTTTTTAACTCTCTCGAGTTCTGCAAAAGATTCCTCCAACAACTCATACTTATTGTATTCAAAAAAAATATTATTCAATCGAACTTTCTGACCAATTTCAATCGGAACAAGCAATAGATCTTTCCTAATTTCCTTATATTCATCGAGAATATTTAAATCAATGTTTTCATTAATCGAAATATAACCGTCAGCGCTAGCAAAATATGCATACCTATTTCCAAAAGGTAACGTAATTGTATATTCGCCTGTTTTAGGATTTGACCGAGCAATACCAGCATTCTGTCCACTTGATAAGTATTCGTAATTTATGATTGCTTCTACTGGTTTTTTTGTCTTAGCATTTAGCACTTTACCTTTAATCAATACAACATTGTAAGGTTTATATTCCATAGGTAGTTTTATCTTAAAAATGTCTTCCCTCCCAATACTATTATCATTTGAGACAAAATATGCATAATCACCCGAAGCAGGCAGCGAATAATATCCATCCCAGCCTTTGCTATTAATCGATGGACCTAAATTCATAGGTTCGCTCCAGCGATTCCAAGTGCTATCCAATCTCCTTGTTACAAATATATCATTTGAACCATAGCCTGGCTTGCCTGAAGTTGAAAAATAGAGTGTGATTCCATCTGCTGCAAGAAATGGCGTATCTTCCGATGCAGATGTATTTATATCTGCACCCAAATTAAGTGGCTTGCTCCAAGTGCCATTATCTTTTAAAAAGCTTACGTATAGATCATTCTCTCCGAAACTATCTTTACGTTCAACAGACATAATCAATACTTTCCCATTTGGTGCAAAAGAGTAGCTTGAAAATCTCGAAAGATTATAATAGTCATCGATTTCTATTTTCTGCGGAAAAGACCAGCCTGTATCAGTAAGAAATGATTGCGATAATCCTTTAAGTTGATCACCATCTTCTTTATATATATTGCCAAGATAAATTATAGTCTCATCCTGTGAAATTCCAACAATAAAATTATTCCTATCATTATTTATTGGCGGACCTATATTTATTGCAGGTAGAAAATTCCCGTTACTGTCGATTTTGGAATACCAAACATCTTGCTCTTTGTATTCACCAATGTTTTCTGGATGCAAATCTCGTGTAAAAAATAGAGTGCTACCATCTGGTGTTATAATTGGACCGAGTTCCGAATATTTTGAATTGACATTTTCACCTAAATTAACTTTTTCACTGAAAACTAAATTCTCTGGTTTATTAATTTTTACTTCATATTTATCATCGCAATCGCATACACCAATCGCATCAATTTGATAATAGTCATTATAATTAATGGTGCTTATCTCAACTTTGATTGCTTTTATAATACTTTTATCGAACTTAATATTAAAAATCCTTCCTTTAGTTTCAATTGGTTTCGGATTTAAATTGTTATATATTAATTTCTCAGAGTTATTTTCATCATAAATGAAAACTTTTGATATTGCACCTGGATTATAACTCTCATAAATATAAATTTGCCGAGCTAAAACCGAGTTTTTAAATCCAACTTTAATCCATTCCATACCATTGCGTGAAAAATCTGGCATCCAAGCACAAGAGCTTACTCCAAAATCAGGCATAATATTCGGTTTTCCAAGCGCCTGCCGACCTTTAAAACCATTCCGACTTGCATTGACAAACCTTGCTTCTGAAGACACACCAAGCAATGTATCTGCCCATTGAATTTTTTCTGCAGTTACATCTATACAAAATAATATCAGAAATATTAGCAAAAATATTTTTTTCATTAATTTCCCATACATTACCACTTTACAAATATACTACTTTTTACTTATCCTGTTAAGAGTGAAATGTATTAATATTTTTCTTTTAACAAAATCATTTATTTTATAAATTGTAAACTTTAATTATATGAAAAAATTCACAAATATAAACTGAGGTTCAAATGAATAAAATTGTTGAAGCAAAATTTATAGGTCCTGACGTAAAAATGTTCAGAATCGAAGCTCCAAAAATTGCTGAAAAGCGAAAAGCTGGACAGTTTGTAATTTTACGTGTGCACGAAAAAGGCGAACGCATACCAATAACTATTGCCGATAGTAATATCTCTGAGGGAACTATAACAATAATAGTTCAAGGTGTTGGCAAAACAACTAGATTATTAAATACTTTAGAAGCAGGAGATTATCTATTAGATTTAGTTGGACCTTTGGGTAAGCCTTCTCGCATTGAATATTTTGGCACTGCCGTAAGTATTGGAGGCGGAGTAGGTACAGCTATTGCATATCCAACAGCAAAAGCTCTCAAAGAAGCTGGTAATTACGTTATCTCAATAATTGGTGGACGCTCCCGCGATTATGTTATACTGGAAAATGAGATGCGTCAGATAGCCGATGAGGTTTATCCTACAACTGATGATGGTTCTTATGGCTTTCACGGTTTTGTAACCGACAAACTTCAGCAATTGATAAATGAAGGTAGAAAAATAGACTTTGTGCTCGCTATCGGTCCAATTCCAATGATGGAAGCTGTAGCAAAAGTTACAAAACCCCACAATATAAAAACAGTCGTTAGCTTAAATCCAATCATGGTTGATGGTACTGGGATGTGCGGTGGATGTAGAGTGCTTGTTGATGGGAAAACGGTTTTTGCTTGCGTCGATGGTCCTGAATTTGATGCTCATTTGGTTGATTTTGAAGTATTAAAACAAAGAAATAGAGTTTATAGAACTGAAGAGGAGACAAGTTTAAGAGAATTCCAATGCAATTACGATAAAATGTTTGATGAAGAATTAAAAAAGCAAAAGGAGCAATAATATGGCTGAACTTACACCTAAAGAGAGAATGGCAATCCCCCGACATAAAATGCCCGAGCAAGATCCGAATGAGAGAATTAAAAATTTTCTCGAAGTAAATCTTGGTTACGACGAAGAAACTGCTCGACGTGAAGCTGAACGATGTTTGCAGTGCAAAAAGCCTGCTTGTGTTGCAGGCTGCCCTGTTTCAGTTAAAATCCCTGATTTCATAAAAATGATAGCCGAAGGAAAATACAAAGAAGCTGCTGCAATTTTGAAAGAGGATAATGCCCTGCCTGCTGTTTGTGGAAGAGTTTGTCCGCAGGAAGAACAGTGTGAAAAAGTCTGCGTTCTCGCTAAAAAGGGGCAGCCTGTAGCTATTGGCTATCTTGAACGTTGGGCTGCTGATTGGGAGAGAAAAACTATTGGTCTGCAAATTGCTGAAACAAAACCAAAAACTGGCAAAAAAGTTGCTATCGTTGGTGGTGGTCCAGCTGGGCTAAGCTGTGCTGGGGATTTAATTCAGATGGGGCACGAAGTTACAGTTTTCGAAGCTTTGCACGAAATTGGTGGTGTACTTATTTACGGAATACCTGAATTCCGTCTCCCAAAGGAAATAGTGCGTGCCGAAGTTGAAGGACTTAAAAAGCTTGGCGTAAAATTCATTACAAATTATATAATCGGTCTTACAGAGACAGTTGACGAGCTACTTCAACGTTTCGATGCAGTATTTTTGGGCGTTGGTGCTGGCTTGCCATATTTCCTTGGTGTTCCCGGCGAGCATCTCAATGGCGTCTATTCATCCAACGAATTCCTTACAAGAGTAAATTTAATGAGAGCCTATGAGTTCCCTTACGCCGATACCCCAATATTTAACATAAAAGATAAAAAGGTAGTTGTTTTCGGTGGTGGCAATACTGCAATGGATGCCGTCCGTACCTCGCTTCGTCTTGGTGCAAAACGTGCAATAATTTGCTACCGCCGCACTGAAGCAGAAATGCCCGCTCGTATCGAGGAAGTCCATCACGCAAAAGAAGAAGGTGTCGAGTTTATGTTACTAACAGCACCTGTTGAACTTCGCGGCGACGAAATCGGAAACCTTCGCGAAATGGTTGTGCAAAAAATGGAACTCGGCGAACCAGATGCCTCTGGACGCCGCCGCCCAGTGCCTATTCCAGGTGCTATTGAAGTTGTTCCTGTTGATGTTGCTGTCGTTGCAATAGGTAATGGATCCAATCCAATAATCAGTGCAACAACACCAGATTTGAAAGTAAATAAATGGGGAAATATCTTAGTTGATGAAAACACAATGAAAACCAACAAAAAAGGTGTTTTTGCAGGTGGCGATATCGTAACTGGTGGTGCTACTGTAATTTTAGCTATGGGTGCTGGACGTAAAGCAGCTGCTGCAATAAACGAATACCTAAAAAACCCAGATGTTTGGTAGAATATATTAATAAAAAAGCCCCAACCAGATTGGGGCTTTTTCTTTAAAGTAAATTTATTATTCGAATTTAATTGAATTTATTGCTTTTTCAAATACTGGCAAATAATCTTTTTCTTCGCCAGCAAACCAATTCATAGTAATGCGATACAATCTATCACCTTTTAGTGCAAAATATACACGTCCTTTCACATCTTTTGTTGGCTGATATGAAAATACATAAGCTTCAACACCACCCAATTTAGTTTCGCGTGGTTCTGAACTATTTTTGTACGTTGGTTTGTTTTCATCAACAATTTTCTTTAAGTTCTTAGATTGCGATGCATCGATTACATCGACCTGAATATTGCAGTCAGCACGACGTTTGCCAATATAATTTTGTGAGGAAATCACATTACGAGCAACACCTTTTGTTAGATTGAAGTTATCTGGCACCATTATAACATATCCTGGTCCGGATTTTGGAACTAAGTTTTGTGAAGCTGGTGGCTCTTCAACATTAACAGTTATAACTTGCGGTTTAAACTCTGGTTCAACGGCAAGTTTCAACGAGGAAACTATTTCATTGAACTTGTCTTTATACATATCCCAAGTGTTTGCAAATGCTTCGAAAAACAGAACTGTTGCTAATTTACCATCTTTTGTTGCTACATACATTTCTCCCATAAATTCGCCATCTTCCAATTCAAATGAATAAGTAAATTTGCTTCCTTTTACTCCATCGAGCATTACTTCATCGAATTTGTAAAGTTCTGGTTGAAATGTTTTGTTGAGCTTTATTATGCTATCGAGAGTAACAACACTATCGATTTTAATAACATTTAAATCAATTTTGGCTCCTGGGAAACCTTCGCTATCATATTTTGCGAAACGTGGCTTTGCGCTATTCGAAGAAAATGCTGCAAAACGAACGCCCGTTAATTTTGTGGTAACCCAATTAGATGGATATTTTAAGGAAAAACCAACTGCTTCGTCTTTGTATTCAGCTAAATCTTTAATTTCAACTGGTTTACCGTGTTTATTTCCACAAGCACTTAAAACAAAAATAGAAAACAACATTAGTAAATAAAATTTCATAACTTTCATTTTTTTCTCCTTGATAATTTTAGAAAATGTAAAACCTAAAATATTAATAATATTGATAATAAACAATAATTTTATTTTTATTAAAAATTTACTCTGAGCATCAGGTAAGTCCAAAATGAAACGTCTTTTCTATCGTAATTTTTTGCACCGTTTGTTTTATTGACGTCATAAATATCTTTCATTACATCATTTGGTAAAAAAACAGCTTTTCCCCATTCAATCGAAGCATTTTTTAATAAATCTACTCGGCTTATCAGAAAAAGTTCATTACCTAATAGCTGGCTTTTCTTACCATCTTGTAATGTATATGCTTTATTTGTCGAAAAATTATGCCCTTCGAATGTAAAAGATAATGGCTTTATATTGTAGATAATTTTTAAGTAAAAGTCATTAAGTCCGCGGTAATTCGTTGATTTCTCTATATCGCTGAAATAATCCATTACAGAGTAAAAGCTATGCTTGCTTTGGTAAGTCGCATCAAATGTCCTATAAAATTTACCTTCAACCATATCTTTTTGCGATGTCCCCGATAAAATATCTGCATTTATTCCTATTGTAAGATTGTCAAATTTATAATTCAAGCTTCCTGCTACGTTGAAAGCTTTAACAATTCGTGGAGCTTTGCTTGCAATTTGATCTCCAGCCTCGCCTCCTTGATATGCTCCTTCCAGTACTGTATAGAAGCTTTTGTATGCAAATTTATAGTAAAATCCACTCATAAATCTATTTGACGAGTAATTACCTTTTGGTGTTCGTTTCCTGTTAAAATCATAGTAGGAAAACAAATCTAAATAATGCTCCTTATCAAATGCAAACTTGCTCCAAAAGCCATACACGTTATGTCCTTGCTCTGGTTTAGAAGGATAAGGATACTGCGAGGTGTCAGGTGCTGCACGACTTATATATTTTTCTACTGAATTGCTGTGCGTCATAGCAAAAACATTTATTCCAAACGGTTTAGTGTCGTAAGTAAACAATAGACCATCCCAAGTTCGCGTTATGTAATGAAAATTATTGATAGCAAAATATCTGCCATTGCGAAACTGCATCTCAAAGCGTCCAGCTTTTATACTAATTGGTTTATCGAATAGCTTATCGAATAAAACATAACCTTGATGAAGATCCACATTCTTCAAATTTCCTAAGGTGTTTTTTGTCTCGCCCCAGATTCTTGAATCTCGCACTTGAAAAAAAACACTAATGTTTTTAGAAATTTGTTTTTCTATTCCGATCTTTGTTCGCATAGTTGTAAAACTCAGCGGATAAGTCTTATTCGAAAAATCACGCCCATCAATCTCCGATCTTATTTGTACATCACCAGAAAATTTAAAATCATCCTGTGAATAACTAATGTTGATGATTGTTAAGAAACTAATAATAAAAGGTAAAAATAAGTTTTTCATAAAATTTATCCTATGTTATCTAAAACTTTTTGAAACTCAATAACAAATATTACGTAATTAATATTAGAAAATTTTGTTAAACATCAATGAAATTGAAAATGAAAAAAATCGCTTTTTTATTATCAATAATATCAATATTTCTTAGTTCTTATGGAATTGTAATTGCTCAAAGCGATGAAGTATTGATTGAACAATTAAAACAAAAGCCATTGAAGGGTATTTTTGGACTTAGCTTCACAAATTCTGTTCCACAAAACGAATTTTATGATAATCTCAAAAAGTCTGGTCAGGGATTTTCGCTTTATGGTGGTTACAATTTTACACCTGTTCCAGTTACAGTCGGTTTGCAAACAGATTTTCTTTTTTATGGTGGCGATGAACGTATTTTTAGTTATCGTAATCAAGGCGGTTGGACGTATTTACGCGATACAGTATCGTATCAAAATATGATTATTCCAGTAACTATTTTGATGCAAGTGCGGCCTAATGTCGGCGAATACATTTTTCCATATTTTGAAGCTTTTGCCGGGTTCACAATTTTTAGTGCAAGCAGCGATTTTAAATCAGGTTTGGGTATTGAAGACTCAAAAGATGAAATCTCTGCTGGTTGGAACATCGGGCTTGGTGCAGGCACTATGATTAAGCTTGTCGATTTTGTTACATTACCGAGCTTTTATTCAAGAATGCTTCTTGATATTAAAGCTCGTTATGTTAATGGCACACCTGTTCAGTATTATATGGTCAAGCAAATTAATTCCGATACATCACCAGATTTTCGTCGTGCAAAATCTAAAACTGATTTGGTTACTTTCCAAGTCGGTCTTGTATTTGAATTTTAATTTTTTACATAAAAATTTGGAGGTTAAAATGAAAAAGTCATATTTAGCTTTGATTATTGCAATAGTATTTTCACTTACAGTTAGTTCTTGTACCTTTACAACTGGTGGTTCATATTCTGCACAGTCTTTCAGCCAAGATAAAGAATTAACAGTTGGCACTCTACAAAAAGAACTACGCGTCGGCATGTCCGGAGCAGAACTCATACAAGCATTGGGTTCCCCTAACATTATCACACGCGACCAAAATGGCTTTGAAACTTGGGTTTACGACCGTATTGCAACCGAAGCTCGTTACAACGAAAGTGCAAATATTTTGTTCCTTATGCTTTATGCACAAGGTAGCTCTTCTTCAAATGCAACTGTAAGCCAAAAAACATTAACTGTTGTGGTAAAAATGAATGAGCATGGACGTGTAGATTCATTTGCTTATCATTCAAGCAAATTCTAACGGAGGCTACAATGAAATCCAAGCATATTATTCTGCTGTTGTTTTTAACTACTTTGGTTTCGTGCACCGTAGTTAATTACTTTCGGCAGGAAACACAAATGACTCAAACACAAATTCGCGAGTTCCAGACACGCTATTACGATACAAACGACGTAAAGCTTGTTATGAAATCTGTACTGAATGTTCTTCAAGATGATGGTTTCATCGTAAAGAATGCCGTCCCAGAACTCGGACTGCTCACTGCAAATAAAGAAATAGATCTTTCAAACTCAAAACGTAATAAAGATGATTTCTGGGAGCAATTTTTTCTTGCGATGGCAAAATCCAATACAAATGAAAGAGAAACTTATAAAAAAATAAAACAAATCGAAGTATCAGTCAATGTATCTGAATACGGTAAACAAACAAAAGTGCGTGCAAATTTTCAAGCTAAAATTTTTGACAATCAAGGCAATGTGATGAATGTTTATAGCGTCGATGATCCAAAATTTTATCAGGATTTCTTTGCCAAAGTCGATAAAGGTATTTTTCTTCAAAAACAAGGTCTGTAAAATACGATTTTAAACATAAGGGCGACTTGTAGTCGCCCCAATGATTTTATGTGTAGCTTTTACTCACCGATTATTTTAACCAAAACTCTTTTACGTCGCTTTCCATCAAATTCTCCATAAAAAATTTGCTCCCAAGGACCAAAATCAAGCTGTCCGTTAGTTATTGCAACTACAACTTCGCGCCCCATAATCTGACGCTTCAAGTGAGCATCAGCATTATCTTCAAATCCGTTATGAGCGTACTGCTCGTATGGTTTTTCAGGAGCAAGCTTTTCCAACCAGCGTTCGAAATCGCTGTGCAAGCCTGATTCGTCGTCATTAATAAACACAGATGCAGTTATATGCATCGCATTTACCAATACCAATCCCTCTTTTACGCCGCTTTCACGGACGCAATCTTCAACTAATCGAGTAATGTTGATGAACTCACGGCGATTTTTAGTATGAAACCATAATTCTTTGCGATAACTTTTCATTTTATACCTTTATTCTTGTGCAACCAAGTTCCCATCAATAAATACAGCTTGTGCTTTTCTTCGATCGATGTTATAAAGCAAAGCATTCAGTAAATCATCATCATTCATAGAAATCAAATCACGGTATTCTGGTAACTCGAACACAGCGAAATCAGCAGCTTTCCCTTGCTCAAAATTTCCCACTTGTTCGGAAATACCTAAATGCTCAGCCGCCTTTATTGTCGCAAGACAAAGTACAGTGCGAGTATCTACTTTTGCATTTGTGTCGCCAAGTAAAGATAAAATTTTCGACATTTCTTTTGCCTCCATACACTCATTAAGCATAGATAAACTATAACCAGCAGCAACATCGGTGCCAATACCAACTTTTAAACCTTGCGATAAATATTTTTGCAGGGGCATAATCCCACTTGAAAGAAATTTATTCGAATTTGGACAATGAGCTATTATACAGTTTCTCTCTTTTATTAAGTTAAGTTCGCTATCATCTAAATAGATACAGTGGGCAAGAATTGTCTTCTCAGTTAAAAGCCCATATTTATCGTAAACTTCTGCATAGTTAGCCGAATTGGGAAAATGCTTTCGCACAAGTTCAATTTCCAACTTGTTCTCCGCAATATGTGTTTGCACGAAAAAATCGTCGCTGCGAGCTATTTCGCCAATTTTTCTCATAAGTACAGCAGAGCAAGAAAGAGCAAATCTTGGTGTTAAAACAAATTCGAGTTTCCCTTTTTTATGCCATTTTTTTGCTAAATCTGATATATCATTAATTACAACTTCGGTTTCTTGCTTTAATGCTTCTGGTGAATTACTATCCATAAATGGCATACCAATAAAAGCACGCAACTGATATTCCTCTGCAACCTGAAATGCGATATCGCAAGCGGTTTTCTGTGGAGAAGTATAAAGCACGGCTGTTGTTGTTCCTTTACTTACGAGCTCTTTAAAGAAAAGTTTTGTATTCTGGTAAGCAAATTGTTCATTGTTAAATTTTGTTTCCAAAGGAAATATATAATTACTTAGCCAATCTAATAGTTCGCCCTCTCCCAATCCAATTGCATTAAATTGTGGTATATGTGTGTGTAAATCGATAAGTCCTGGAATCAATATTTTTTGTGAAAAATCGAAAAAGATATCGAACTTGATACCGTTTAACTGAATTTCTTGTTCAATAATATTTTCAATTTTACCATTTTCATCGATTAGCAAATAACCATCTCGGAAAACATCTACTGTATAATCTCGCTTAGGATTTATAATTATTCCTTTTATTAGTTTTCTCATTAACTAACAACCTCTATATGCTTTACACCATCAATTTTAGCAATTTGTTCAATTATTTTATTAACATTTGCGTAATTATTTATTTTAATAGTAATAACACCATCAAAAATTGTTTCTAAAGTGTTAATATTCACACTATTTATATTTATTATACCCGATTGAATAATCGCAGCTGTTATATCTTGCAGCATATATTCTCTATCATCACCAATAATTCTTATCTCCACAAGAAAATGACTTTCAGGGAGATCGTTCCAATCGACCATTGCCAAATCTTCTTTGTGCGTATTTAGGACTTTTTCGACATTTTGACAATCAATCTTATGTATTGTAACAAATTCTTGACTTATTTTAACTGCAATAATAGGATCACCTGGCTTAGGATTGCAACAACCTGCATAATTAATAGTCATATTAGGAGTAATTTCGAGCTTCTGTATTTTGGCAAAAATTGAATCAATAACTTTTGTTTGGCTGACGTTATTTTGCAGATTATTTACTTTCTGCAACAAAAACTCATTAATTTTCGTTTGATTAATCGTTTTATCTGCAAGTGCTGCATAAAAATCAGAAATATGAATAAATTTAAGAGATTTAAGTAGCTTATCAGTTTCTTCATCACTTAAAGTTATTCCAAGTTCCTTAAGTTTGTTAGCCCAAATTTGCTTACCTTCTGCTTCATATCGTTTTACTTCATCGCGGAAATATTTAAGCAACAAGTGATTGGCTTTACTTGTAGTTACCCACTTTAGCCATTCTTTGCTTGGTTTCTGATTTTTCGATACAAGGATCTCGACACGATCACCACTTTCGAGCTTGTGGTGTAGGGGGACAACTCGTCCATTTATTTTTGCACCAATCGCATGATATCCAACTTTGGAGTGTATCTCAAATGCAAAATCTAAGGCAGTCGCACCTCGTGGCAATTTCTTTAATTCGTTCGCTGGTGTGAAGACATATATTTCTTCTATGAATAAGTTTCGTCGTACAGCCTCCAAAAGCTCAGGTGTTTGTTGGTTACCAATATTTTCAAATATTTCACGTACATCATCCATCCATTTCTGCAAATGTGCATCTTCAATAAGCGTCGATGAATTAACTCCGCTTTTGTATTTGAAATGAGCAGCAACACCTTTCTCGGAAATTATATGCATTTGCCGTGTTCGTATTTGCACTTCTACTGGTTTATTGTTCGGTCCGACAACTGCTGTATGAATCGATTGATATCCGTTTTTTTTCGGGGCTGAAATATAATCTTTGAAAGTTTCAGGTACTGGTGGATAGATCCCTGCAATTATTCCATATGTATAAAAACACATATTCTTATCGTCTGTATCCAAAATTACTCTTATAGCAAATAAATCATAAAGCTCTTCAATTGATTTTTGCCTTAAAATCGTTTTATTGTAAATTGAATAAATATGTTTTGCGCGTCCAGTAATTTCAAATTTGATTTTAAGTTTTTTTAGTAATTCATCTTTGCTTAAAGCCTCTTCGATAGGCTTGATGAAGTTTTTAATGTATTCCTCGCGTTCAGCTCGGGTTAGTTGCAGAGCATTAACAATTGCTTCATATTTATCTGGATTAAGATACTTAAAAGCTAAATCTTCAAGTTCCCACTTGATATTACGCAAACCAAATCGGTTGGCAAAAGGTGCATATATTTCTAATGTTTCTCTTGCTGCGCGCTCTTGACTTTCATAGTTCAGTGAACCAAGTGTCCTCATATTGTGCAACCTATCGGCAAGCTTTATAAGTATTATCCGCACGTCTTTGAATAAAGCGAGTAATAATCGCCGATAATTTTCTGCTTGCGCTTCGCTATCTATATGCTGGCTCTCGACATATTTAATTTTTGAGACCCCATCTACAATCTGAGCAACCTCCGGACCAAACTCTTTTTTTAAATCTTCGTATGTATAAAAATCGCCTTCATCTAAAACATTGTGTAGCAATGCGGCAATTACAGAGTCTTCATCAAGTGGAATTTCTTTTATAACTATACGTGCTACTTCAAGTGGATGTGTATAAAACGGTTCTCCGGATTTTCTCAATTTATTTAAATGAGCTTTATAGCATATTTCAAAAGCTCTTTTTATTCGTTTTTCGTCGTATTTTGTTAAATGTAATTTACATTCATTCAATAGTAATGTTAAATCTGCTTGTGGATCTTCTCCAAGGTGATAGTTTTCAGGAACAACTTCTGCTTTTTTCTTTAGCCCAATGTCCAAACTAAATTTCATAATTTTTGAATTTAATTATTTTACGATTTACAAAATTAAAAACGTTTCATAATAGTAAATATTTGCAGATTTATATTATTTTTGTAGAAACAAAATATTTATTAAATATGAAAAATAAATGCATATTATTGTTATTACTTTTTTATTCAAGTCAAGTTCTTTCAGAAGAGATCTATGTAAATGATATTTTTATTCAGCGATATAATGTTTTTGAAGAAAATGACAAAGATTGGTTCTTTGCCGCACCACTTTTAAATTTCTTTCACTCTGAAACTAAAGAATATGTTATCCGTGATGAGCTGCTATTTAAAAAAGGTTTTACTACAACTGATGAATATCTATACGAAACCGAGCGAAATTTACGTGCAACAGGACTTTTTACGTCTGTTGTTATAGAGCTTGATTGTATTGGATTTGGCAATTATAATGTTTAAGTTACAACTAAGGATAGATGGTCGCTTTATCCAGTGCCAGTAGGCAAAACTGGTGGTGGTTTCTCTCAATACGTGATTACAATTAACGAAAATAACTTGTTCGGTACAGGAACAAATATAACTGCTGAACTAATAAACAGAAAAGAGAATAACATTGGATTGCAATATAGATTTGAACTTTTTAAAAGACGCTCTTTTAGAACAGATTTTAGTTTATATACTCAATTTTTAACAAATAATATAAGAGATGAGCTCCATTTTTCATTAGATAAAAATTTTTTAACGCTCGACGATAAATTTTCTTATGGAATTACTGCACTTAAAAGCAAAGGTAAAGAGTTTATTTACATAAAAGATAATTATCAATTAACTAAAATTGATGAAAATAAAGTTGATATCTGGTTCTCTCGTGCTTGGCAACGAAAAGATAGAGTGTTTTTTACAGCATTAGCTGAGTATCACCGTTCAGATAGAGAAAAACCTGAATATGAACGTGCCTTCGATAATTGTGGGAAAATTCTCTTTGGTTTTTCATCCATTTCTGAAAATTATTACACTGTAAATAAGATTAATTCTTATTTTTACGAAGATTTAATCGTAGGTGGATGGGGGAGTGCGGTTTTGGGCAAAATTTATCCAATTGGAAATCGTGGCAAAAGCTACTACTATGTTGCTGGTGAAGGTGAAAAATCTTATTTTGTTGATAATTTCTACATTTTTGCACGTTTGGTTGGAGCAAGTGCTTTCAAACGAGCCTCCGGTTTTTTCACTTATCAAGAGTTTTATGCAAATGCATTCTACAAGCTATTCAACAATTTATTAATAACAACTCGACTTCAACAACAAACTGTTTGGAATTGGTCAAAACTACGTCAACTTATTATTGATAACGATATTGGGCTTCGTGGCTACAAATTAAATCAAAATACAGGCGATAATAGGATAATTTTCAACACAGAATTACGGTATTTCCCAGATTTGCCATTGTGGCTTTTTAATTTCTCATTTGTTACTTTTACTGATTTAGGAAGTGTCTGGCAGCAAGACGTCAAACTTTCAAAATCACAATTTTTATTTTCATCAGGACTTGGAATTAGGCTCCATTTCAATAAATCAGACAATCCTAAACACATTTTACGCATCGATTTTGCATACAACCATAAAGAGAATAAATTCGGTGGTATCATAATTGCTTTCGAACAATTTTTCTCTGCTTTCAGAAATCATAAATTTACTTTGCCTCAGCTACACGGTTTGGAATTTGATGGAGATTAGTTTTATTAATTATGTTTTATTTTGTAAATTGATTTTTTGTTAAACATCATTTAATTGAAAATGTTCTCAAAAGATGAAATTCGTCCTAATTGTGCTGTTGTTGGTGTTTATGGGCATCCACAAGCTGCGGTAATAGCTTATTATGCTCTTCACGCACAACAACATCGTGGACAAGAAGCAGCTGGTATTTCAACATTTTATTTTGATGATAAAAAACAGAAAATGCGTTACGCATATACACGGGGTGAGGGTTTAGTTTTGGATGTCTTTTCTGATAGTAAGATATTCACAGATGTGCTTAAAGGTTCATCTGCAATTGGTCATAATCGATATTCAACTACTGGCTCATCGACCCTTGCAAATATACAACCATTCAATATGACATACCATTCTGGCATACTATCTCTTGCTCATAACGGTAATTTGACCAACACAAAAGAATTACGCCGCAAACTTATCGATGAAGGCACAATTTTCCAAACTACAACCGATACTGAACTTTTTATGCATCTTATTGCTCACAGCCGACAAAAATCACGTCTTGAGCAAATTCGAGAAGCTCTGCGCATTACTCGTGGTGCTTATTCACTTGTGATTTTAACCGAGGAAGGGCTTTTTGCTGCACGCGATCCGCACGGCGTTCGTCCATTAAGCATTGGTAAAATAAAGCTTGAAAATGGGAAATATTCATATGTAGTTGCTTCTGAAACTTGTGCTTTCGATATTGTGAATGCTGAGTATGTTCGTTCGGTTGCGCATAATGAAATCATATTGATTGATGACGAGACAATAGAAACCGGTAACATTAAATCTTTTAAAATAATTGATGAAACTCCTTTTGCAAAGCACTGTATTTTTGAGTATATATATTTTTCCCGTCCGGATAGTAAAATTTTTGGGCATAGCGTTGATAAAGTTCGCCGAAAGCTCGGTAAATATCTTGCTATGGAAAGCCCCGTCCCGAACGAAGATGGTGATAAAGTATACATCATACCTGTCCCTGATAGTGCTAATACTGCTGCACTCGGCTTTGCAAAGAAAAACCAAGACCAGGGTTTTGATTCCGCCTTCGAAATTGGGCTTATTCGAAGTCATTATGTTGGTAGAACATTTATTGCTCCGGGTCAGGATAATCGTACATTCCGTGTAAAAACAAAATTTAATACTGTTCGTGGATTAATTGAAGGACGACACGTTGTTATTGTTGATGATTCTATTGTGCGTGGAACAACTTCGAAAGCGTTAGTCAAACTTATTAGGGATGCTAATCCAAAGAAAATATCTATGAGAATCACATCTCCACCTATAATTTCACCTTGCTTCTATGGGATGGATTTCCCAAGCAAAGAAGAACTCATCGCTAATCATTTTAATTCAGTCGATGAAATTGCAAAAGAAATAGGTGTCGATGATTTAAAATACCTATCAGTAGAAAAGCTGATGGAAACTGTTCCATGCGATGATGGTATTGATTATTGCACAGCTTGCTTTACCTGTCAGTATCCAATACCTATTGAAGAAGAAATTAATAAAGAAACAACCGAAAGTTAAAAATGCCCTGCGTCTCCCAATCGCAGGGCTCGTAGTCTTAGAAAAATTAATTTTCTTTCAGACTACTTTCATTTATATTTACATATAAAAACAATAAAAGGTTACAAAAAAAATTAGATGTTAAAAAAATTGCACATTGTGTAATTTTTTTCATAATAGTGCTTATAATTTTACTTTTTTCATTCTTGCGATAAAGAATCCATCCGTTCCATACAAATGCGGATAAAATGTGTAGCAAAATTCATTTGATAAATCAGGAATTACTATATTATGTTTAGAAAAGGCATTTATAAGTGGATCAGGAATAAATTCAGGATGATTTTTCAAAAATTTCTCAATTACAAGCTCGTTTTCTTCTGGTAATATTGAGCAAGTTGCATAAACTAAAACGCCGTCAGCTTTCAAAAACTGTGAATAATGCTCTAAAATTTCGTATTGTTTTTCGGATAATTTTTCGATTAAACGTGGAGTAGTGCGATATTTCTTCATAGGATCGCGCCTTAATGTGCCCATTCCCGAGCAAGGTGCATCAATCAATACAGCATCAAATAAACTATTATTAAAAAATTTTAATTTTTTATCTTTTACTTTCGGATAATTTTTCTCATCAACGATATAAGTTAGAATTGAGCAATAACCAGAATTTTTTGCTCTTCTGGGTATTTCTTTCAATCTGTTGTATTCTTTATCGAGCGCAATTATAAGCCCGTTGTCATTTTGCAAATCAGCTAAATGAAGTGATTTTCCACCAGCGCCAGCACACGCATCAAGTATTACCCAATTTTCCTCAGGAGCTAACGCATAGGAAACCAATTGGCTTGCTTCATCTTGTATTTCAATCGAGCCATTTTTATAAAGCGTACTTTCGTTCAGATATATCCGCTTTGAAAGATTATAAGCTACTGGGGATAGCTGACATTTTGTTAGTTCGACGTTTTCTTTTTTAAAGTATTCTTCTATAGGTATTGGATACTGACAGGTAAAGCAAGCTGTGCATT
>DAIPLL010000092.1:0-5436 GCA_036769265.1 Kapaibacterium sp. (SeqCode) | reverse complement strand
GACATTGTAAGCAATAAAGCTTACCACTCATTTATGATCAAAATATCTTATTGGTTCTCCAAAATTTAAAGTAAAAATTTAATTCTAATAATAAAAAAATCGATAATTTTGTAAAAATGTTGAACTTAAAAAGATAATTTTTTATGCTTGATTTAAAATTTGTTCGTGATAATATTGAGCTGGTTCGTCAGAATATTATCAATAAAAATGAAAGTGCAGATGTTACAGAAATTCCTCGCCTCGACGAAAAAAGGCGAGCTGTTATTCAAGAAGTTGAGCGATTGAAAAATTTGCGAAATGTTGTATCAAAAGAAATTGCCGAATTAAAAAAACAAAAACTTCCTGCTGATGAAAAAATTGAAGAAATGAAAGGTGTTTCCGATAGAATAAAATTACTCGATGATGAACTAAGGCAAATTGAAGAAGCTATTCACGAAGTACTAATACGCATCCCAAATATAGTTCACGAGAGTGTACCAATTGGTAAAAGTGCTGAGGAAAACAAAATTGTTCGCACTTGGGGAGAATTAAAACCACAAAAGGTTAAAAAGGATCACTTGCAAATAGCAAAGGAACTCGGAATAATAGATTTTGAACGTGGTGCAAAGGTAACTGGTGCAGGGTTTGCTTTCTATGTTGGCAAGGGAGCACGCTTGGAGCGTGCATTAATCAATTTTATGTTGAATTACCATCTTGAGCATCACGGATATATGGAGCTTATGCCGCCATTTGTAGTAAACCGTAACTCAATGTTTGGCACAGGTCAGCTACCGAAAATGGCAGAGGATATGTATCATGATGCAACTGATGATTTATTCCTCATACCAACAGCAGAAGTGCCACTTACAAACTATTTTAACAATGAAATATTAGGCGCCGATGAATTGCCAATAAAAGTTACAGGTTATTCACCTTGTTTTCGTCGTGAGGCGGGTAGCTACGGTAAAGAAACACGCGGCTTTTTACGAGTTCATCAGTTTAATAAAGTTGAGTTGGTAAATTTAACTAAACCAGAAGACTCATTCGAGCGTTTGGAAGGTTTAGTCCGTGAAGCTGAAGCAATATTGCAAGCATTGAAATTGCCTTATCGGGTCGTATTACTATGTTCAGGCGATACAAGTTTCTCCAGTGCAAAAACTTATGATCTTGAAGCGTGGGCTTCGGGTGAAGAAAAATGGCTTGAAGTATCAAGTTGCTCTAATTTTACTGATTTTCAGGCACGGCGAGCTCAAATACGTTTCAAAAGAACACCGGACGCAAAACCTGAGTTTGTTCATACACTGAATGGCAGCGGACTTGCCACTTCACGTATAATGGTTGCAATTTTAGAAAATTATTTGCAAGAAGATGGACATGTTGTTGTTCCTGAAGTACTTCGCCCATTCTGTGGTTTTGATATTATTTAAAATATGAATTTCTTTGAACTCATAAAAACAGACTCTGAAAGCAAAGCAAGAGTAGGCATTTTGCATACTGATCATGGAGATGTGCCCACACCAATATTTATGCCCGTTGGAACTCAAGGTACTGTAAAAGCACTTGAACAACGTTCATTGTTGGAGCTTGACGCAAAAATTATCTTGGGCAACACATATCATTTGTATCTACGTCCAGGGATGGACGTTATACAACATTTTGGCGGTTTGCACAAATTCATTAAATGGAGGCGAGCAATTCTTACCGACAGTGGTGGTTATCAAGTTTTTTCATTACAGGATTTAAGGCGAATTTCAGATGAAGGAGTTGAATTTCGTTCGCATATAGATGGGTCAAGACATTTTTTCTCACCTAAAAAAGTAGTTGAAATTCAGAAAATCTTAGGTTCAGACATAATGATGGTGTTGGATGAGTGCGTCCCTTATGGTGCAGACGAGCAATATACACGTCGCTCTATGGAACTGTCCTTACATTGGGCTTTGGAAAGCAGAAAGCTATTTTTTGAAATACCTCAAATGTGGCAAAATAAGCAGTTCCAGTTTGCAATTTGTCAAGGTGGGATGTATCATAATTTGCGTAAAGAATATGTAAACAGAGTAGTTGAGCACGATTTCGATGGTTACTCAATCGGGGGGCTTTCTGTTGGAGAACCGACTGAACTAATGTATGAGCTTACAGATTTATCGACGGAAATTTTGCCACAAAACAAGCCACGATATTTGATGGGTGTTGGCGCTCCAGAAAACATTCTCGAAGCTATTGAGCGTGGGGTTGATATGTTTGATTGTGTTCTTCCTACTCGAAATGCACGAAACGGACAAATTTTTACAACTCGTGGAAAAATCAACATACGCAACAACCAATATAAATTTTCAGATGAGCCAATAGATCCAGCCTTTGCAAACGATGATGAAATTAACTACACTCTTGGTTACTTACGCCATTTGTTTATATCCCGTGAAATTTTAGGTTTAATATTAGCAACAAGACAGAACATAAGGTTTTATTTATGGCTTGTTCGTACTGCTCGTGAAAAAATATTAACAGGTGAATTTCGTCAATGGAAAAAAGATTTTTTAAGTAGCTATTTACAAAAAATTTAATTATATTTGTTTGTTAATTAATTTTAAATTAAACTTTATAAGGCTTAAAGTATGTTCGAACTGGCAAATTTGCTTATGGCAGCGCCACCACCAGGTGGGCAACAAGGTGGAGCAGGAAGTTTTCTTCCTACTATTTTATTTTTCGTATTTATGATTTTAATAATGTATTTTTTTATGATACGTCCGCAAACAAAGCGTCAGAAAGAGCATCAGAATATGCTTGCAAATTTGCATAAGGGCGATAAAGTTATTACATCAGCAGGAATACACGGAACAATCGCTGAAATTGACGATAGAACTGTTGTTTTACAAGTTTCTGAAAACACAAAAATTAAAATAGAAAAGAACGCTATTACTGCCAAACTATAATTTGAAGTAATATTTTTTTAAATCTTTCATCAATACAAGATGAAAGATTTATTTTTTTATCAAATAAAATTATGGAATACAAAATAAATACAATTGAAGAAGCTCTCGAAGACCTTGCCAATGGCAAAATGATTATAGTTGCTGATGACGAGGATCGTGAAAACGAAGGCGACCTTGTGGCTGCAGCAGAGCTTTGCACACCTGAAACTGTAAATTTTATGTCCACTTATGCAAGAGGATTGATTTGTGTATCAATCACCGAAGAGCGAGCAGAAGAATTAGAACTTGATGTAATGGTTCGTGATAACTCTGCATTGCATTCGACAAAGTTTACTGTTTCCGTAGATTATGCTCATGGTACAACAACTGGTATTTCTTCATTCGATCGTGCTGCTACTATACGGGCTCTTGCAGACTCACGTACAAAGCCACAGGATTTGCTTCGTCCGGGTCATATTTTCCCACTTATTGCTGTTCGAGAGGGTGTTCTACGACGTGCTGGGCATACCGAAGCATCGGTTGATTTAATGCGGCTCGCTGGATTAAAACCTTGTGGAGTAATTTGCGAAATTATCAATGACGACGGGACTATGGCTCGTATGCCTCAGCTTGTTGAATTTGCAAAGAAGCACAATTTAAAAATTATCACAGTAAAAGATTTGATTGCATATCGTTTGCGTAGCGAAAGCTTAGTCCATTGTGTTGCAAAAGCATATCTTCCGACAGAGTATGGTGAGTTTGAGTTGCTTGCATTTGAGAATGTTTACGACCGTAAAGAACATGTCGCACTTTTAAAAGGGTCTTGGGAACAAGATGAACCTGTGCTTGTGAGAGTTCATTCCGAATGTTTAACTGGTGATGTATTTGGCTCTCTTCGTTGTGATTGCGGTCCACAGTTGCATTACTCAATGCGTTTGATTGAGAAAGCAGGCAAAGGAGTAATACTTTATATGCGTCAAGAAGGCCGGAATATTGGACTTACGAATAAAATACGAGCTTATGCTTTGCAGGAAATGGGTTTCGATACAGAAGAAGCCAACGTACAACTTGGTTTCCCACCTGATGCGCGGGATTATGGAATCGGAGCGCAGATTTTACGTAATCTTGGAATTACAAAAATGCGCCTTATTACAAACAATCCCAAAAAACGCGTAGGATTGGAGAGTTATGGTATCGAGGTAGTCGAACTTGTTCCAATAGAGATTGAACCAAACGAGATAAATTATGATTATTTAAAGACAAAAAAAGAAAAAATGGGACACATTTTACATAAAATTCGATAATCATTGAAGTTGAATTTAAATATAAATAAAGGTAAACTATGTCTGATATTATTTATTTAACAAAGGAAAGGATGCAAGAACTCGAAGAAGAACTTCGATATTTGCAGATTCACAAACGTAAAGAAATCGCTGAAAAAATCGCCGAGGCTCGCTCGCACGGCGATCTATCGGAGAATTCTGATTACGATGCTGCCAAAGACGAGCAAGCTTTACTTGAAATGCGTATAGCAAAGCTTAGCCAAATTCTTGCAAAAGCTCAAGTTATAAAAGCCGAAGAATTCCCCGATGACAAAGTTTATATCCTGTCGAATGTTACATTGAAAAATTTAGCTTCAGGAGCTACACTTACCTACAAGCTGGTTAGTGCCGAAGAAGCTGATTTCGAGCAAAATAAAATTGCAGTAAATTCACCACTCGGCAAAGCAATGATGGGCAAAAAAGTTGGCGACATTGTCGAGGTAAAAACTCCAGCTGGTGTTAATAAATTTGAGATTTTATCTGTATCAAAGTGAAAAATAGTAATTGAACAAATGAGCTGTCTCGTTAAAGAGGCAGCTTTTTTTATTCAAATTATTATTTAAAATATATTATTTATTTATTCGATTTTATAATTATTATTGACTAAATAAAAAATGATATTTGCATACATCTTTGTAGTAATTGCTATTTTGTTGCAATTTTTCAAATGCTGTTAGCATTGGGCGCTCCACTTGGTGAGTTTACACTTTGGGGAAAATATCCAGGAATGTTACCCCAAAAATTAAGATTAGTGGTGATCATCCAAATAATAATTCTATCTATATTCACCTTAATTGTTGCAAGTAAAGCAGGAATTGCATTCGAACCGCTGAAAAATATATCAAAATATGGAATTTGGGTCGTTGTGGTATTATTTACATTAGGGTCGTTTATAAATTTAACTTCACCAAGTAAAAAAGAAAAAATAGTAATGGGACCTTTGAATGTAATCGCTTAAATTTGTGCTTTATTGGTCGCAATAGAGATTTGATATTTTTTTTAAATTATATAGGATTTATCGCTGGCAATCAAATTTATTTATTTTTTTAATTAGGCATAGGAAAAAGTTTAAGAAATATATTTTACTCTTAAGTTTACAATAATTACAGCTTTGAATATATTAAAATTAACAACACAATACCTTTTTGTATTTGATTTTTCTTTATTTACAATTAAAAATCATTAAAAACAAAATTTTTTTATTGGGTTAAGTACAAGGTATTAGT
>DAIPLL010000091.1:5082-5474 GCA_036769265.1 Kapaibacterium sp. (SeqCode) | reverse complement strand
GTATTGTATTCTTTTTGATAATCAATATCTTGCTTTGCAAAATTACCTGGCGTGGTTTTTTATTGCTTTATTAATACAAATATTCTACAAATTTATGAATATTGATTTTAAAAATCCTTTATCTTTAATTGTTTACATTACACAAGTTTTATTTTTAGGTTTTATATTCATTATTCGTGTGGTATTCTATGATTGAAGCAAAGCATAAGAAATTATACTATTTATTTTTTAAGTTTTACACACATTTCAAAATTAAAAAACATTTCCACAAAGTTGTATTCGTTGGGAAGCCAAAAGTATATGAAAAATCTGTTTTAATTTTATCTAATCATATTAGCTGGTGGGATGGCTTTTGGATAAACTACTTTAACGAACATATAACTAAAAAAAAA
>DAIPLL010000091.1:0-5072 GCA_036769265.1 Kapaibacterium sp. (SeqCode) | reverse complement strand
TATTCTGTTAAGAAAAATATACGTGATATTCTGAATTCAATAAATTTTACCTTGAATTAATTGAAATCCTACGAAAACGCTGTCTTTTTGTTCCCACAAGGAGAAATCAAGAGTCTCTACACAAATGAAATAACTTTTGAGAGTGGTATTCAAAGAATATTGAATAATGTATGTGATATTGAAATAGTTTTTTTATGCAATTTTATAGAATATTTTTAGAATCAAAAACCAACTTTGTATATGTATTTTCGAACATATGATGCAAAGCAAGATATTGATTATCAAAAAGAATACAATACTTTTTACTATGAATGTAAAAACTAAAATCGGTTACAAAATTGATTATAATGCTTTATATATTAATATCGTTTATAAGTTTTCAATTATTGATAGCCTTGATAAATTTTCTTAGCCGCAATTATCTTTGGGATATTACAAAACAAGATAAATCTGAGGAATTAGTTTCTGTGCTAATTCCTGCAAGAAACGAAGAGCACAATCTTCCAAAGCTTCTTGATGATTTGATTGCGCAAAATTATAAAAATATCGAAATAATCGTTTATAATGACTGCTCTACTGATAAAACAAAAGATATTGTTGAAGAATATACTCGAAAGTATAGTTTCTTTAAACTTATTGATGGTGGGGAGGTTCCAGATGGTTGGTATGGAAAAACTTACGCATGCTGGAATTTAGGACATAATGCTTCGGGTGATTTTTTGCTTTTCATAGATGCGGATGTCCGTTTGAAAGGCAATCTGATTAAGCGTGCAATATACTATGCTGAACGAAAAAATTTAAGCTTAATTAGCATTTTCCCAAAACAAATAATGATTTCATTTGGTGAAAAATTAATTGTACCTATTATGAACATAATTTTGCTATCGCTACTTGCATTACCGTTGGTAAGATTTCGCTTCTTTCCGTCTCTTTCAGCAGCGAACGGACAGTTTATGTTCTACAGACGTGATGTTTACTTAAAATTAAATCCTTACGAAATTTTCAAAAAAAGCAGGGTGGAGGACATTGATATTGCATATTATTTTAAAAAACAGCGTCAGAAAATTGCCTGCCTATTGGGTGATGATGAACTTACTTGCCGAATGTATAAAAATTTCGAGCAAGCGATAGCTGGTTTTTCCAAAAATGTAATTGCTTTCTTTCGTAATTCTGTATTATTTGCTTTTTTTTACATATTTGCAAATATAATTTCATTTATTTGGGCACTTCTCTCTTTAGGTTTGGGAATTAGTTTATTAATTCTAAGTGTGCAAATTTTAACACTTGTGCTGATTTTTGCCTCAAGCAAACAAAATATATTGTTTAACTTAATAACTCAGCCTATACGTCTAATAATTTTAATTTATATCGTTGTTAAATCATTAATCGACAAAAGAAAAAAAGGTTATTTATGGAAAGGACGCTATGTAAAGTAATAATCTTGCTCATATTTACGAGTTACAAAGTTATGGCTCAAGATAACGAAAAAATACTCAATTATTTTTTAACCGATAAAATGAATGAATGGAAATTGCTGATTGATAATTTAGAAAATTCAAGCCAAAAAACTTTGGAAGATAGATTAGAACTCGTAAATTATCAATATGGGTATATTGCTTGGTGTGTCGGGAAAGAAAAACACAACGATGCAAAAAAATATATGGCTAAAGCAGAACGTCATTTGGATGAGTTAGAAAAAAATAATTATGCAAAATCTTGGATTTATTCGTATCGCTCGGCTTTTAATGGATTTAAAATAGCCATGTCTCGCTGGTCTGCACCTTTTTTGGGTCCTAAAAGTATTGAATTTGCAGAAAATGCTCGCAGATTAGACCCAAATAATTGGTTTGCTTTTGTGCAGCTTGCAAATATTAAATTTTACACACCATCAATAGTTGGAGGCTCCAAAAAAGAAGCTTTAAGCTTTTATCTAAAAGCTAAAAGTTTATTCGAAAATAATGATAAAAGTTACCTAAAGAATTGGCATTATCCGAATTTGCTTGTAAGTATTGCCAATGCCTACATAGCTCTCGAAAATTATGATGCTGCAAAGCAAATTTATGACCAAGCTTTGAATATTTATCCAAATTTCCATTGGATTAAAAATGAACTTTACCCAGATTTGTTAAAGAAAATTAAGGATAAAAATGAAAAATAATGTTCTTATTGTTGGTTCTGGTATTAGCGCACTTGCATCTGCATTACGTCTTGCTACAAATGGTTTCAATGTAATTATACTTGAGAAAAATTCAACTGCTGGCGGTCGTTTAAATCAAATCTCATTCGATGGTTTTACTTTCGATACAGGACCGAGTTTTTTTAGTATGTCTTATGAATTCGAGCAATTTGCAAAGGAATGTGGCATAAAATTACCGTTTAAATACTATGAGTTAGATCCACTATATGTTGTTAATTTCAGTAATGATCCGAATTATTACTCATTATATAAAAATCCTCAACTTCTTGCAAAACAATTCGAAAAAATTGAACCAGAATTTCAAAGGAAATTCAATGATTATATTAAAAAATGCGAAAGTTTGTTTAATGACACAGTAGATATTGTAATAAAAAGCAATTTTGATAATTATTTAGAATATTTCAAAAAACTTATGAAAGTCAATCCAGCTCACCCCCCAGTTTTAGTTCGTTCATTTTATAACCAAGTTTCTCGATACTTCGATTCAAAAACAGTTCAACAAATAATTTCACTTGTAGCATTTTTTCTTGGACGTTCACCGTTTGACACGATGGCTATTTATACTTTGCTTTCATATACGGAATTTAAGCACGACGGCTATTACAATGTGGAAGGTGGTATGTATAACATTGTAAAAGGTTTGCTTAGTGAACTTGATAAATTGAACGTAAAAATTCACTACAATACAGAAATAGTATCATTTGAAGCAATTGATAATAAATTAATTTCATTGATCGATCAAAACGGCAACAAATGGTCAGCAGATATTTATCTGATAAATTCCGATGCTGCATATTTTCGTGGCAAGGTTTTCAATAGAGCAGAATTTTCTGAGAAGAAACTTGATAAAATGAAATGGACGATGGGATATCTGACAATATATCTTGGTTTTGCACATTAAACTCGACAAAGTTGCTCACCATAATTATTTCTTAGGTGAAAATTACTACGAATATGCAAGAAAAGTATACAGTGATCCAAACACACTCGAAAAACCATATTATTACGTCAATGTTATTTCAAAACACAATCCTGAGCTTGCTCCCGAAGGCTGCGAAAGCGTTTTTATAGTTTGCCCAGTGCCAGACTTACGATACAAGCAGGATTGGAGCGATGCAGAAAATATTGTTAGTAGCATCGTGAGCGATTTATCAAAACGAATAGGTGTAGATGTTTCAAAACATATTGTAGCAAAGAAATATTACACACCAATTGATTGGAATAATAGATTCAATTTGTATCGTGGTAGCGGTTTGGGGCTTTCACATGATATGTGGCAAATAGGGGCATTTCGACCAAAAAATTATGATGAGGTTTTTGAAAATGTATTCTACACAGGTGCCTCAACTCATCCGGGTGCAGGACTCCCAATGGGAATAATCAGCTCAAAATTAGCATTCGAACGAATAATGAGATATTTTAATAGTAAAAATTAATTGCTTATTTTAACGTCTTTATATTGGTTTTATGTTAATTATTAAGGTATTTTAATTGAAAAAATTATATATAGAAACATACGGTTGCCAGATGAATTTCAACGATACTGAGATTGTTGCTTCAATTATGAAAAATTCTGGTTGGGAATTGGTGCAATCACCCGAAGAGGCAACAGCTGTGCTATTAAACACCTGCTCAGTTCGTGAAAACGCCGAATCGCGAGTTATTCGTAGGCTAAAACAATATAACAATAAATTCAAGAAACTTAATAAAAGATACATAATCGGTATTATCGGCTGTATGGCTGAACGTTTTAATGAGCATTTAGTTGAGTTAGATAATGCCGTCAATGTTGTCATTGGTCCTGATGAATATCGCCGAATGCCTCAATTATTAGACCAGGCACTAAATGGCTATAAAGCTGTTGCAGTTGAACTTAGTACTATTGAAACTTACGACGATATTGTTCCACTCAGAACAGAAGGGATAAGTGCATGGCTATCCATTATGCGGGGCTGCAATAATTTTTGTTCATATTGCGTTGTGCCTTATACACGTGGACGTGAGCGCTCTCGTCCGATGAAATCATTAATGGAAGAAGCTCGCTCATTGTTTGAAAAAGGTTTTCGCGAAATAACTTTACTCGGACAAAATGTCAATAGTTATAAGGATGAAGAAACTAATGCAACATTTGATATACTTATCTCAAGAATTGCTGAAATTAACCCGTTGCTTCGTGTCCGATTTACGACTTCACACCCACGAGATATGAGCGACAAGCTTATAGATGCTATTGCAACGTATTCAAACATATGCAAACACATACACCTGCCAGTGCAATCTGGTTCAGACCGCATTCTGAAAGAAATGAACAGACGTTATACGGTCGAACACTATCTTAAAATAATTGATAAAATCAAAAGTAAAATATCTAATGTAGCTTTAACAACCGATATAATTGCAGGATTCCCAACTGAAACCGAAGATGACCACCTCCAAACAATAGAACTTTTGGAAAAGGTTCGTTTTGCTGGTGCTTTTATGTTTAAATACTCACCACGTGAAGGCACTCTTGCATATAATTTTCCAGATGATGTTCCAGAACAAGTTAAAATCAGACGATTAAACGAAATTATAGATCTGCAGAATAAAATATCGCGTCAATTAAACCAAGGAGAAAAGGGCAAAACGCACGAAGTTTTAGTCGAATCGCCAAGCAAAAAAAATCCAGCAGATTGGATGGGGCGAACTTCAACAAACAAGGTAGTAATTTTCCCAAATAATGAACAAAAGTATAAGCCGGGCGATTATATTACAGTTTTGATTAAAAAATCAACCTCTGCAACTCTTTTTGGCGAAGTCATTTAAAATTAAATATAGGTTATTATATGAAAAAATTATTTATAACATTAGCAATTTTGTTTAGCTCAATAGCTTT
>DAIPLL010000090.1:0-5515 GCA_036769265.1 Kapaibacterium sp. (SeqCode) | reverse complement strand
AAGACTTAGAACATCCCCTGAGATGCAGAATCCAACTTTAGTTATTATTACAGACCGTAACGATCTGGATGATCAGTTGTTTGATACTTTTGCTGCATCAAAACAGTTGTTAAGGCAGGAACCAATACAGGCAGAAAGCAGGGAAGATCTTAAGAAGCTGTTAAAAGTTGCAAGCGGCGGAATAGTATTTACAACCATTCAAAAGTTTCTGCCTGAAGTAGGAAAAGAAGAATATGATCAGCTTTCCGGTCGGCTCAACATTATAGTAATTGCAGACGAAGCACACAGGACACAGTATGGATTCTGCATCTCAGGGGATGTAATAAGTCTTCCGGCATAGAAAACCATACTCAAACTCTTGCCGGAACCTTGTGTATGCCATATTACACCGGCACGGCGGTCGCCTATTGTGTAACCCTCACCCCGGCCCTCTCCCAAAGGAGAGGGAGAAATAATCGCACTGATTCGTTCTAAAACTGATTCCGGATTGTTTAGTAATTCTTCATTCTTAAATCTTAAGACCCGATTACCAAGCGAAGTTAAATATTTATCTCTTGTGCTGTCGTGTTTTTGTTGTTCCTTCGTATCGTGTACTTCACCATCGAATTCAATAATTAGTTTATGCTCATTACAATAGAAATCAACTACGTAAGACCCGAATTGATGCTGTCGTCTGAATTTCAGATTTAAATATTTCCTGTTCCGTACTAACTGCCAAAATATTTCTTCAGCTTTTGTTTGATTCTTTCTTAATTCTCTTGCTTCGTCAATCAAACCACTAAACGTGAAACCTCCCCGATAGTTACTCCCACGGTCTGTCTTATCTCTCTCCCTTTGGGAGAGATTAAGAGAGGGTTGGAAGCCTGCTGCACGAAGTGTACTTTCAATAGCTTTATTTACTGCATAATACTGATGATATGCAGCTAATATTTTTTCTGTCTTTACCTGAGTAATACCGGTTTTGGGATCTTCTTTTTTGGTCTTCTGAAATACAATAAAATTTCTGGTTATATCAAGAAGAGTCTTCGGGTTTAACATTCCACTGATGAGAGTTTCTAACTGCGGTTTGAAGCGTGATGCTTCTTTTTCTCCTTCAGCACTTTTCCAGGCAGTATAACGATTAATACCTGCCGATACACTACCTGCTTTACATTCTAATCCATCTGATATTACACAAATAGCGTTGTAAGTGAACAAACCTGATATAATTGCTTTGTAAGTTTGTATCTGATTATATGCGGATTCAATAGTAGCATTTTCATCTGCTGCATTTTTTAATTCTATAACAACTAACGGAATACCATTAACAAAAAGCAGAATATCCGGACGCTTATTTACATTGTTCTCAACTATTGTATATTGGTTAACAACAAGAAACTGATTGTTCTCAACATTATCAAAATCAATTAGGGCAACTTCATAACTTCTTTCATAGCCATCCTGCTGATATGGTATTTTAACTTTCTCAACTAATAGCTGATGAAATGTTTCATTGTTGTGAAGTAGATCAGGGGAATAAATACGCAGTATTTTTTGTATTGCCTGTTCCTGTACTTCTTTGGGGATGTGAGGATTGATAACTGAAACTGCTCTGCGTAAACGGTCTATTAAAATTATTTGTTCATAGCTTTTGCGCTCCGGTTTTTCTCCATCCGGTGATATTACCGAGCCGTGAATATATTCCCAGCCGAGAGTGTTTAATTGCTCAATTGCAAAGTATTCTATTTTGTCTTCGGTTATGAGTTTCATAAATACAAAATCCTAGACAACAATCGGTTCGTGTTTATCAGCTAAATCTTTTATATCGATTTCCAAAATTTGCTCGACTTCCATAAAGAACCAATTCCACCTGTCAATCATTGAATCTAAAGCCCATTTCTTTTCAAATTTATTTAATTCAAAATCAGATACGATTTTTTGTGTTATTAGAAAGGCAGTAATCTTATCATCCTTATCATCATATTTTCCCTTACCACGATAAATATCCATTTTAACTTCAAAAGGATTGTTGCTTGCTTCGATATTCTTTGCACCACTTAACAAGGTTATATTTCCGGCACTGTTCAACCATTTCGAGGAAATATCTTTTGTGATATGATTCCACTCCAAAAACTTCTCATATTTTACGGGTAAAATATGTTCTAGATGAAGGTCCTTGTTAAGGTCAATGAATGACAACTTACTTCTATCAGTTGCGTTATATTCCATTAACAACAATAATGGTTTACACCAAGCTTCATTTGTTATCTGTTCTGATATAAGACTATTTAATGCTAATTCAATTATCCTATCATTGTTTATTTTTTTGTTTAATTCATCTGTAATTTCTGAAATAGATTTTTTCTCTTTGACCCACTTAATTAAATTAAAAGATGTCTGTTTTATTTGCGAAAGTGTTTTACCCGCAATCCAATAAAGATAGTAAAATCTCCTAAGCTCTTTTTTAAGTTCATCATAATCTTGGTAACCTGTGTGTATCGCTGCTAATAAAATACTCTTCCAATACATATTCCATCGAATGTACCACAATGAATATATTATTTTATCTTTTGCGTCATAAATTAGTGTGTAGTAATCGTGTGCAAAGTTTTTAATATCACTTATAACAGAATTAGGGTCTAATCTATCAAATGCATCTTGTAGTTCATCATAAAGTGATTTTTTGGGATTTTGCCCAAGTATGTAATATTCGTATATAATAAAAAGATCATTAAGACTGATATCGCAAGTTTTAATAGTTTGCTCCATCTCGCGCCAGTCAGAAATAAACTGTTCTTCCTTTATCTTTGATGTATCCTGATCATCTTTATATTTTGAATATAGTTTTTCAAGAAGATAACTTTTTATTAAGTCAGCAGCTGTAAGATCCATTCCTCTATCATTCAGTACTTGAAAAAGTTTAATAGCGAATCCACGATTTTTACAATCAATGCGGATTATTTTAATTTGATTGAAAAGATAGTTGATAAGTTTTTCTGATAGGTCCTTACCTAAGTCAGATAATTTACTTCTAAAAATAAAAGCAGTGTTGATGAACTTATATTTCGGTTCCTCATCTGTTTTTATTTGATATTTATAAGGTTTTTTCAACTCAAGAGTATTGCCATTTATAATTATTTCTTCAAAATCACTTTGATGTTGTCGATGTGTAAATAATTTCAGTCGCTTTGATCTACCAAAAAGTGAAATAGAGGATTGAATGGTATCAATGTCAACTAAGAATGGATTCTCTTCTGTTAATCCTTCGTTAATGTTTGGATAAAGATCACGTATCACACAAAATAAAATCATCAATGTAGTCAGTCTTTGTTGTCCGTCAACTACATCAACATATGCAGATGTTTCATTATCTCTTGGTTTAGCAGTAATAATTGAACCCAAAAAATAATTATCTTCTTGATTTTCGTATGACTCATAAATATCATCCCAAAGTTTTTCAATTTGCTCATCTTCCCATTTGTAAGGTCTTTGATATTGCGGAATTTTATATAAAGCATCAGTATTGCCAAATAATTCCCTGATAGAGAGACTTAGTGGTTTGAAAGGTTCTTCCATAATTTTATCCTTATATTAAATTTTTCACTCTCACCTCTCCACGCATCAACTTTGGAAATGATGTATCCCACAGTTGTGTGAGTGTATGGTTATTCTTTGTATTATTAAAATATTGTGTTTTCATTATATCACACTCATTTAGGAAATAACCAATATATCAAATTCTTTTTCTTTCTTGGTCTGAGTCGTCTCTCTTCAGGTTTTAATCCTTTGCCGAGCAAATAAAAGAGATCTGAGAGTAGCTCTTTTGTATCAAAAATATATGAATGGCCCAACCAATTTGACTTAACATTAGAAGCATCGATAGTATCCAATCCCTCAGATACAAATAAAGATTCACTTGCATCTCCCAAACGAGATAATCCATTTCGAAAATTTTCTGATAAATGGAGGGCATTATCTTTATCTGAAGCATAAAGCGTTCTTTGATTTCCAATCTTTTGAAACTTTGGTAGGATAGTATTTAGAAATACATTTTGATCAATATCTGGAGCGGCTAGAACTATTTGATTAATAATTTTTAATTTTGATTCAAATGAAGACTTATCCGACAAATTATTAAGTGTAAAAAATAATAATCTATTTCCCATACTATGACCTATAAGGTGTAATTTTTCCACTTGAGTATTGTATAAAATTTTTTCTAAAAAGTCTCCAAAAACAGGCACACTTGCATCAGCATGTTCAATTTCTTTGAAGTAATGGGCTAAATTCCCAGAAGATGGCCAACTAAAAAATCCAGAGATGCCATTAAATGGTATATCCCATGCAATTTGAGCTGTTCTCCTTGCTGCTTCGGCAAAAGTTGTATTATAACCAGGTATGAATACCAATGCTGCTTTATCTTTTATACTGTCAATAGCGCTCGAAAATTTATCCATAAACACTTTTTCTTCGTATTGTTCAATACTCTCAACTACTACATGTTGGCCTGATTCCTCAGAAAATTTAATAAACCAAAGACTAAAAGGCCTTTCTAACTCCCCTTGTATATGACCTCTTGGAATATTTACCTCACAAAACCCAAACTTTAATTTATCTAGTTCATCACCAAAATAATTATTCGTATCCACTGTATTCGATTTGTTCCTATTTGTTCCAAAAAAAAGGGAAATTTTTACTCCACCGTCTTCTTTCTCGGATATAAGTTCCTTATACGCCTCTGATTCTATAATGGTGTTAGGATACCTTCTAAATTCCGGTTATTCAGTATCTCGAGGTACATATCCTTTATCGTCTTTTGTCAATATTTTTAAATTGATCTCTTTCATAAATCTAAATGGTAAACCTATAAGAGAAACCATATCTTTATTAATTCTTTCAATTTCCAGATCATCATTGAAAATATTTCGAGGAGCTTCTATAGGACTGAATCCTTTTATCCATTCGACTTTTATCTTTACAGAATATTTCTGGTAATCATCCCAGGAATTAGAAATAACATAACCTATTTTTTCAACTCTTTTTGTTTTTATAGCACCTATCAATCCATCTTTCTTTCTAAGTCGGAGAAGAATAAAATTTACTTGGATACAATATTAGAAGACTCTGACAGAATTCTAAATAAGTAATTATAAAGTATTTGGCTTAAAATAAAATACACTCACCCAATCGTGGGATTCGCTCTTATCCCAGTTGATGAGTGGAGATGTGAGAGTGAAAAATTAATAATTATTAATATAGAGTTAACGAAGTATGGAACAGTTGCTATTTATACCGATTAATAAACTATGGGCGATTCAACTATCAGATTCAGAATATAGGCATTGGGAGGATGCGAATAATATTACGATTCTAAATTTTAATTGGGGAAAATTTGGAATTCCTGGGAACTCAACTTTAAAAAATATAAAAACATCTATTGCTGAAAAATTCCCTGAATATAAAGTCCCAAAAATAGAAAGTATCGCGCGTGGAATTTATTATTTCTCCCGACTTAGAAAGAAAGATGGATTGATAG
>DAIPLL010000089.1:0-5565 GCA_036769265.1 Kapaibacterium sp. (SeqCode) | reverse complement strand
GAGTGCTTTTATAATAGATTTATTGTATTTGTGTTTGAAGTCGTCAAAGCGTGCTTCATACCATTCAGCCCACCAGTTAGCTAAATAAATGCTATGGGCATCCCAGCCCCAACGTTTGAAATCTTGGGCATCTTTGCGAGCAGCTGAAATTTTTTGAGTGCAGTATTCTTCGAAAATTTTCTCAAAATCGGGATGTTCCAGTTGTTCGCAAAGTACAGGAGAAATATCGAGTGTAACTTTTGGATAAATATTTTCGCTCATTAAATCATTGAAAACATTGAGCAATGGAATATAGCATTCCGCAACTGCTTCTGTTAGCCAATCGACACCGTGTGGCCAAGTACCATGATGGAGCACCCAAGGCAAGTGTGTATGTAGGATTAAAACGAAATTTCCTGATTGCATAATTTTCCTATTAGATTGTTTAGAAATAATTTAACAAGTTATTAATTTCTTGTTTTATTTCAAAAAAATATATAAATTTAGCATTACATAATTGATTAAAAAAAACTAATTTATAATTAAGTATTTAAGGACACTAATATCTTTTTAGTTTCGTAGTTAAATTGTTCCTTTATTAATAAACATTTATGGTGAATTATGGAAGGTCAGAAAATTACTGTTGAAAATGGCAAACTAAATGTTCCAGATTATCCGATAATTCCATTTATCGAAGGAGATGGCACAGGGCGGGACATCTGGCGCGCATCTGTTCGTGTGTTTGATGCAGCAGTAGAAAAAGCATACTCTGGGAAACGAAAAATAGTTTGGCGAGAAGTATATGCGGGTGAAAAAGCTTTTAATTTAACAGGTGAATGGTTGCCTCAAGAAACACTTGATGTTATCAAAGAGCATATCATTGCAATCAAAGGACCGCTGACAACACCCGTTGGTGGCGGAATACGCTCGTTGAATGTGGCATTGCGTCAATTGCTGGATCTATATGTATGCTTACGTCCAGTTCGTTGGTTCGAGGGAGTGCCTTCACCAGTGAAAAATCCACATCTTTGTGATATGGTAATATTCCGCGAAAATTCTGAAGATATTTATGCTGGTATCGAATGGCTTGCCGGAACAGAGGAGGTTAAGAAAGTTATTAATTTTTTGCAAAACGAGATGGAAGTTAAGAAAATACGCTTTCCCGAGACTTCTTCTATTGGTGTTAAACCAATATCCATAGATGGCACAAAACGTCTTGTTCGTGCAGCAATTGAGTATGCATTGAAACATAAGCGACCATCGGTTACACTTGTGCACAAAGGCAACATAATGAAATATACGGAAGGTATGTTTAAAGAATGGGGCTATGACGTTGCAGAAGAGGAATTCGGCGATAAAGTATTCACTTGGCGACAATACGATAAAATCAAAGAAGAAAAAGGTGCCGAAGAAGCAGATAGAATACAAGCCGAAGAGCTCAGAAAAGGCAAGTTACTTGTTAAAGATTTCATTGCTGATGCGTTCTTGCAGCAAATTCTAACACGCCCTGCGGAATATTCCGTGATTGCAACTATGAATTTAAATGGCGACTATATCTCTGATGCATTGGCAGCCATTGTTGGTGGTATTGGTATTGCTCCTGGTGCAAATATTAACTACGTTACAGGACATGCAATTTTTGAAGCAACACACGGCACTGCACCACGTTATGCAGACCAAGATAAAGTTAATCCAGGTTCGGTTATTCTTTCGGGCGTGATGATGTTTGAGCATTTAGGTTGGCACGAAGCTGGCGAACTGATTGTCAAGGGAATAGAGCGAACAATCGCCCAAAAACGTGTTACTTATGATTTCCACCGGTTGATGGAAGGTGCCACATTGCTGAAATGCTCAGAATTTGGTTCAGCAATAATCGAGAATATGTGATTAATTAAGCTCAAGATTAAAATTTATTGAAACATATTCATTAAAACAATCGTTTTAGTGAATATGTTTTTTATATTATGAGGTTAGAAATGAAAAAATTCTTTTTTATTTTTTTAATTTCATTAGTAACTGTAAACGTATGCATGAGTTCTCTAAATGCACTGTATATTAAAGAAAAAGCTAAATGCAAAAAAAATTTAAATTACACTCTTGAAAGACTTAATGATGCAATATTAGAGAATGACATAAGTTTGGTAAAGGAAATTCTTGAAAGTAAAACTTTGGATATAAATCAAAAAGACATTATTGGAAAATATCCTTTGGAAATGGTGCTTGTTATGAATAATTGCGATATTGCGAAAATTTTACTTCTTGCAGGAGCTGATCCACACTTAAAAACAGAGGAAGGAATTACAATTTATGAAAAAGTTATGTTCGAAGGCAGCAAGTATTTAAAAGAAATTTTTAAAGAATATAATAAAACAAAGTAAAAAGAAAGCTGCCCACACGTAGGACAGATTTTTTAAAGTTTTTCGTGAATTATTTTATTCAGCATTGCTTTCCAAGTTTCGATATTATGCCCCCATTCTTCGCCCCAAATATCGAGTGTATGAGGGATTTGCTTTTGTGATAAAATGCTGGAAATGTGGTAGCTTGCCATAGGATTTTCGCCATATCCCTTGCCGCTCATAATGTAAACGTGATGGCGACTACGCAAAAAAGTAAGCCAGTAATTGTCATTTAAATTTGGGAGATAATGTACTGGCGAGTTAAAATAGCAATTATCGTCGAAATAACCTTTACTTTGGCAATAAATATCATAATTTCCGCTCATTGCAATTGTCCCTAAGAATAAATCGGGACGCCTAAAATATGTATTCAAAGCAAAATATGCAGCACGAGAAGCACCAACTGTAAGAATAGGCACAATCTGCCCGCAGTTGTTGTAAATCTTTGGAAGAAGTTCTTCTACTATAAAATTGTTGTAATTGAATAATTTTTGAGAACGTTCTTCATTAGTTAAGTTCAAATCATCCCAAATTTTTGGTGTTGGCACGCTATATACACGTATTTTCCCATTTTTAAGATATTGGTTAAGTGAAATGATAAGCCCATTGTTTTCGTTTTCGAATGGATCAAATTCATTTGAGTAAATTAACAATATTGATGAACCAAAATGACCATAGACAGGGACTTCAATTAACTCATTTAAATTTTCACTATCAATTGAAATAATATCACTATGCATTTTTTTACCAATATTAATTTTACAATTTCACTAAACGAATTAAAAATTATTTATTTTAAGAATTTAGAGAAATTTATCTAAATAAAGGTGAGCTTTTTTTCTCAATTTTTAAGTCTTGTAAAGTGGACGATTTGATGCCAAATTTTAGATAAAAGCCGCGATTAAAACCAAGGGGAGTCCAATTCAAAATTAGTTCCCAACAATGCAAATCTTTACGTAAATTGATTTGTGGTGTAAGTAGTTCTTTGCGAATAAAGTCAAATCGGGCATTTGCAGAAAAATTCCAAGTTTCGGTCAGACGTAGGTTCATTGTAAGAAAAGCATTAAGAGATCGGTCGATTTTGTTTATGACATATTGATTATAATTAAAATTCAAGCCATAGCTCAACATCCATGGGAAAGCCAAAGGTTCATATCCAGGAGAGCTATCTCCATACCAATCAATTTGTTTAACGTCCTCACCGTGACGGGCAAGGAAACGAGCACCCAGCATTGCATCTATGGAATCTCTGCGTTTTTCTTCGCTTTCTTCTTCGGAAAATGTTCCCCTATTTGATTGTGATAAGCCTTCGGATGCAAAACTACCAGATAAGCTTACAGAAAAAGAAGTAAGACGTGCCAAACCTTTGCCTTGTTCGAGCAAAAATTTATTAATCCGTCGATATACAACATTATTTCCTTGAACTGTTTTTGCTTCGTCGTATGCAGTAAAACTTGCACTGCCAGAGAACTCAAAAAAACCAATTGCGGGAGTACGGAATGTTGCCGATATGTCTGACAATTTTAGTGAGTCTGCTGCTAAATTGTAGCTTGTTGCTAATGTAAGTCGTAAAAGCTCAATATTTTTATCGGGCAAGGTGTCTTTCTGCGGAACTTTAATTTCGAAGCTATGCAAATCAGAATAAGTTATTCTTTTTGATACTTGTGAAGGTGCTCCACCGCCATCACTTTCGAAGCGTGAGTATTTTACAATTCGGTTTTGTTTTGGATCAAAATATCTTCCATAGAAATCGTATTGATTTTGTGAAAAATCTGGCGTATAGCTAAATCCGATACTTGGTTGATATGTATGGCGAAAAGCTTTAAATCCAAGACTTTCTGGTTTTATGAAACCGAAAAAAGGATGGTTAGCATCAGCTACTCCAAATAAACGTGTCGAAGCAGAAACACCAAAGCTATAGTAATATTCTGTGAAAAAACCTCTCTTATATTTATCAACTATTGTTGAATCATTAGGATTCACAGTGCGTTCGAGTTTGCGAAAATAATTATTAGCAGAAAATGAGATTGATGGTGTAACTGTAAAATAACCGAACTTTGGCGAAATTGATATTCCTGGTGAATGACTTATTTTGTTACGTTCAATATATTTGAAAGCTGTATCTGCAACAGATATTTTAGATAAACTATTTGTGTAGTTACTGCGGTAACTGAATGAAATATCTCTAACAAACGAGTACCAACTTCTTTGTGTTGGCGAAATTGCTTTTTTAAATGGAGTAAAATTTGGCACCGAAAAGTTTAGTGGTATTACTTGCGAGTATGTTTCGTTTATTAAGTTTTGATCGCGTTGATAAGATACCGATAAATTTGTGCCATTATCAAAGCTTTTAGAGTATGATGCGTTAGATGTGATATTTTGTTGCACACGGTATTGATAATCTGTTTGAGTATTGCGGTTAAAATCGCGAGATGCAAAATTAACATTAACATCCATTCTTTCGTAAGGAGTAAAGATATGATTGTGATTTAATTGTAGGCTCCAGTTTTTTTTGATATTGCTCGTCTGGATTAAACCTTGTGCGACCGTATTGAATATTATAACTTCCATTATAAACATTTCGCAATGCCCAACGAGTTGTGTTTTTTGCAAGATAGCCCCCCTTTTGAAAACAAGTCAAATTTAACCTGTGTATCCCAATAATCAGAAACTGCCAAATAAAAGCCGAAATCCTGGAAGACTACACCGCGATTTTTAGAGAAATAGAACGAAGGAATTATAAGTCCTGATTGACGTCCTGTTTTATTTGGAAAGAATAGCCCGAAAGGGAAAATAAATATTGGCATATCTTCAACGTAAAATATAACAGGATCAATAAAAATGCGATCTTTTATCGCAAGTTTCATCTTTGGAGAACCGAAATAATAGTGTGGGCAAGCATCGTCGCAAGTTGTATAATAGCCATCACGTACAAAAAGCTCGTTTTCAGAAATGCGTTTTATTTGTACACCGTAGTAAAATCCTTCACCTGTTTGAGTCTCGCCGGAGACAATTTTACCACGCTTTGTCTTGAAGTTATAGGTAATTTCCTCACCATAGAATATTTCGCCCGCATCAGAAAATCTTGGGAAACCATATCGACGATTATTTGTATCGATAGCATATTTTGCTCGAAGTATTGAGTTTTCAAAATCGATTTCGATAATTTCAGCGTTCAATTGCTGCACTT
>DAIPLL010000088.1:0-5598 GCA_036769265.1 Kapaibacterium sp. (SeqCode) | reverse complement strand
AATAAAATCAGCCATTGGAATTGGCACTCTGCTTTCGGAGGGTATTGGCGATACCATTAGAGTTTCGCTTACAGATGATCCTGTTCGAGAAGTTGAAATAGGCAAAGAAATATTACAAGCATTGGAATTAAAAGAAAAGCAAGTTGAAATTATCTCCTGCCCAACTTGCGGAAGACTTCAAGTTGATTTAATTCCAATAGCAAAAGAATTGCAAGAAAAAGTTCGTGGCATTAACAAAAACTTAAAGGTTGCACTAATGGGCTGCGCTGTAAACGGACCTGGTGAAGCACGAGAAGCTGATTTAGGCGTTGCTTGTGGTGATGGAGAAGCATTGCTTTTTAAAAATGGCAAAATCATCGGTAAAATCCCTGAAAATAAAATTTTGAAAATAATTTTAGACGAAATAAATAAATTTTGAAGGTGATTTATGCCTTTTAAAAACATTCTAATCCCGACTGATTTTTTTGAAGGTTTTGAAATTGCATTAAATTATGCTAAAATGCTTGCAGAATGCGGAAATTCCACACTACATATACTTCACGTTATCGAACCTTCTCTTTATCCATCGGATATGGGCTTCGGACATTTAAGTTACGTTGACCTCGAAAAAGAACTAATGCAGAGTTCTCAAAAAGAAATTGAAAAAATCGCAAAAAATTTACAAGAACAAAATTATAATGTCAAAACATCTATTCTTTTTGGAAGAGCTTCTGATCAAATTATTGATTATTCAAAAAATAATAATATCGATCTAATTTGTATTACTACAACAGGAAGAAATTCTTTCGACCGATTTATTTTTGGAAGTACAACGGAAAAAGTATTGAGAAAAGCTGAGTGTCCTGTTCTTTCTATTAAAATTCCAATAAAACAAGATGATTAAAAATTTAATAATTGATTTTGGAAACGTAATTTATAAAGTTGATTTATTAGCAGCTCATAGGAAATTTTATGAAATTGCTAAAATTTCATGCATAAATCCAAATTTCCAAAAAATTAACGAAATAATTGATTTATATGAATGTGGCAAATTAAAGACATACGAATTTAGAGATAACATAAAGAATTTATTAAAATGGAATACTACGGACAAAGATTTTGATAATGTTTGGAACAGTATTTTATTAGGTCCATTTGAATTCGCCGAGTACTCAATAGCAAACTTAGCTAAAAAATATAACCTATTTCTATTGAGCAATACAAGTCCTTTGCACTACAATAAATTCAAATACGAAGTTGATAGTATTTTTAAGTACTTTAAAGAATTATTTTTCTCCTTCGAGATAGGTTATAAAAAACCGCACGCACAGATTTTTAAATACGCAATTTCAAGGTCTAATATAATTCCTCAAGAAACATTATTTTTGGATGACATCCAGGAAAACATAGATAAGTTCAGACTTTTAGGTGTTCAAGGTGTATTAATACACGAAAAATTCACTTTAAAAGATTTTGCTTTAAATTATTTGTAAAAATTATTTAAATTTGTAATTATATATTTTAATTGAAAATAATATGATTGTATTAATTACCGGAGCATCATCCGGAATTGGGAGGGCTTGTTGCTACGAATTTGCTTCGAAAGGAGCAAATTTGATTATTTTGGCACGCCGAGAAAAAAAACTTCAAGAAATCACAAAGGAAGTTCAAGATAAATATAAAGTAAATGTAATTGCGAAAGCTTGCGACGTAAGAAATTATGAACAAGTTAAAGAGTGCATAGAAACTTTACCTGTTGAATGGAAAAACATAGATGTATTAATTAACAATGCTGGTTTAGCAAGAGGTTTAGAAAAAATTCAAGATGGAGTAATCGAAAAATGGGAAGAGATGATCGATACAAATATAAAAGGTTTACTTTATGTTACTCGCTGCGTGCTTCCATATATGATTAAACGCAATTATGGCGATATAATAAACATTGGATCAATTGCTGGTCATGAAGTTTATCCAGGTGGAAATGTTTATTGTGGTACCAAATTTGCTGAACGTGCAATTTCAAAAGGAATGATAATTGACACTAATGGCTATAATATTCGAGTGTGTAGTATAGATCCCGGTATGGTTGAGACTGAGTTTTCTCTTGTTCGCTTCGATTATGATATAGATCGCGCAAAAAGCGTATATAAAGGCTTGCATGCTTTAACAGGCGAAGATATTGCAAAAATTGCATCGTTTATTGTTTCGCAACCAAGGCATGTCAATATACAAAATATTGTCCTAACACCAACTCAACAAGCAACTGCAACAATTGTTTCACGAAATTTATAATTTTATGAGTATAAAAATGAACGAATTATTAAACCTAATTGAATCAAAAAAAGACAAGTATCTTGAGGAGTTAAAAGAATTTCTAAAACTCAAAAGTATTAGTTCAGAGCCAGAGTATAAAGAAGAAGTACGCAAAACTGCAATGTGGCTCAAAATTCATTTATCAAAAATTGGGTTTGAAAAAACTCAAATAATTGAAACAAAAGGTCATCCTATTGTTTATGCTGAATGGTTAGGTGCAGGACCTAATGCTAAAACAGTTTTAATTTATGGTCATTATGATGTTCAGCCGGTCGATCCATTAGAAGAATGGCATACTCCACCGTTTGAGCCAACTGTAATTGACGGGAAAATATATGCAAGAGGCACAGCCGACGATAAAGGGCAAATATTTGCTCATATAAAAGGCATAGAGTCTCATTTCCAAACTTATGGGAAGCTCCCTGTCAATGTAAAGCTATTAATAGAAGGCGAAGAAGAGACAGGAAGCGGTAATGTGGAAGACTTCATTGCTGAAAATAAAAAAATGCTGCAATGCGACACTGTCCTAATTTCTGATACTGAGTGGTACACATTCGGTTTGCCCTCAATATGTTATGCCTTAAGAGGTATTTCATTCGTTGAGGTAAAAGTTATTGGACCGAATAGAGACTTACACTCTGGATCGTATGGCGGAGTTGTTGATAACCCAATTTTCGTATTAGCAAAAATGCTAAGTAAATTAAAAGATGAAAATGGTAAAATTTTAATTCCTGGCTTTTACGACAAAGTTGCAAAAGTTAGCGAAGAAGAACGTAAACACTTCAAAAATTTGCCTTTTTCAGAGGATGAATTTAAAAAAGATATTGATGTGGAGGAACTATCAGGCGAATTTGATTTTAGTGTATTGGAAAGAATTTGGATTAGACCAAGTATAGATGTTAACGGAATAAAAGGCGGATATATCGGCGAAGGAATGAAAACAATCATACCTTCAGAAGCTTCAGCAAAAATTTCGATGAGACTTGTACCAAACCAAGATCCAAAGGAAATTACTGAAAAGCTCACAGAATACTTAATTTCTATAGCGCCAAAAAGTGTAAAAGTCAATGTTACGCCATATCATGGTGGGAATCCCGTTATTACGCCAATTGATAGCCCTGGAATTAAAGCAGCGGTTCGAGCATTAGAATTAGCATTTAATCAAAAACCCGTATTTATGCGAGAAGGCGGTTCAATCCCTATCACTGCAACATTTTCTAAAGTTTTGGGCGCACCACCTGTTCTTATGGGACTTGGGCTCCCAGATGATAACATTCATGCACCTAATGAAAAAATCAATCTTGATAATTTTTACGGTGGAATTAAAGCCTCTGCAATATTTTTTGAAGAGTACTCGAAATTATAAAATCTTAAATTCTTAATTTTGCCCCTATCTCATAAGAGATGGGGGCTTTTTTATAAAACAATTGTATAAAATTTACGTCTAATTTCTTAAATTTAAATTAAATTTTAATGAAACAAATGAAAATATTTGTATATATCTTTTTCTTTATTATTATTATTTCATTGAGTTTTGCTCAAAATGCTTTAGAGCAAAGATTACGCCTTGCTGAAACTTATGAAAAAAGTGGCGATTTCAAGAATGCATCCCGCATATTTGAAGAACTTTACAAAGAAAATCCTAACAACGCTAAAGTTTTTGAAGGTTTAGTTAGAAATTTTGTAGCTCAAAATCGATATAGTGAACTATTACAATTCGTAAAAGATAGATATGCTAATCAAAAAGATATATTTACATCAACCATTTATGGCGAACTTCTTTGGAGAACTGGCTCCACAAGCGAAGCAAATAAAGTTTGGGACAAAGCAATTTCTGATTTTGCTCAGAACCCATTGGTTTATGAGCAAATTTCTAATACAATGATCCAACTAAGATTATTCGATAAAGCTATAGCTGTTTTAAATCATGGACGTAAAAATCTTAATAACAAAACTATATTTACGGATAATTTGAGTAAATTGTACATCGCTATCGGTGATTATAAAAATGGATTAGACGAAATTCTCTCATTTTTACAAATAAATTGGAATTTAGCTCTTGCACAAGGTAGAATCTATGCCTTAAATTCAAGCAACGAAGCTGAGAACTATATATTTAATGAACTTAAAAAATTCGCAATCAACAACAAAGACAATATAGTTGCACAAGAACTTTTTGCTTGGTTTTTACGAACAACAAATAAGCTTGATCAAGCTCTCGAATTATACAAGAACATAGATAGATTGAAAAAAGCAAATGGTGCAGAAATAATTCGTTTTGGAGAGGATTCTCGTAGAGATGGGCAATATGAAATCGCGCTTAAAGCATTTGAAACAGTTATTGATTTTGGAAAAAATAACCCTTATATACATTCCGCTCTTTTTGGATATGCTCGTACATTAGAACAAAAGATTTTGAACAACAAACAAATTTCTAAAGCCGATGCCACCGAAATTGTCAAAAGATATAAAAGCATTATAAATGATTTTCCAAATACTCAACAAGCAACTGAAAGTCGACTTCGTATTGCATTTCTATATGCTAATTATCTTAATAATTCAGATGAAGCAATTAAAGAATTAAATTTAGCAATTAGCGAACGTCCTGGCACAAGCATTGCTGCATCAGCTTCTATTGATTTAGCCAATATTTATATTAATTTAGAAAAATTCAATGAAGCTGAAAATATCTTGCAAAATACAATACGAAAATTTTCAGGTAATTTTCAAAGTTACTCAAACAAATCAAGTTTTCTTCTTGCTGAAATATTGTATTTCAAAGGTTTGCTTGATAGCGCATTAAAGCAGTATTCTAATTTAATCATTGTACCTGAGACAGATATTGCAAATGCGGCACTCAACCGTATCGTTCTTCTAGAACAAAATCAACAATTCACAAAAGCTTTGGTTACTTTTGCGCGTGCCGAGTTCGAAGAAAGACGTAACAACGTAAATAATGCAAAAAATTATTACGATGAATCAGCAAAATTATCGATTGGAAGTGAGTTGTTCGAACTCGCAATGAGAAAAAAAGTCCAGCTTGAATTCGAAAATGATGAATTTTCAGAAGTTATTTCAAGTGTAAATTTTGTTTTTGAAAAAGCTCCCGAAACTTTGCATGGTGATTTTTTCCTCCTTAGAAAAGCAGATGCTTTAGTGAAAACAAATAACAAAAAAGATGCGTTGAATTTATACACTGAAATTTTATCGAAATATCCACTATCTATTTATTAGCCTGAAATCCGTTAAAAAATAAGAACTATACGCAATGAACTTTTAAAAAAATTCAACACTAAAATCCAATAT